>DATGTQ010000087.1 GCA_035301805.1 Tissierellales bacterium | reverse complement strand
CTATTCTCGTAATGATTTTCCAGTAAGACTTATAAATACATCTTCTAATGTAGGTTCTTCAACTCTAAAATGAGTAATGTTAATATTTGCTGAAGATATATTTGAAATTAATGTACTAATAGTATCAGTACCATTGTCTATATGAATTTTTACTTCCCAACTTTGAGTATCTTCATTAAATTTTGAATTTATATTTTCAACAAAGGGTATATTTTTAACTTTGTTTAAAATTGTATCATTCCAATTATTTAGCTCTAATATGACTACATTAGTTTTATTTAAATTTCTTTTTAAATTTTCTGGAGTATCTAGGGCTATTATTTTGCCACTATCAATTACTCCAATTCTATCACTTAACTGATCTGCCTCTTCCATGTAGTGGGTGGTTAAAAGTATAGTTCTACCTTCTTCTTTTATTTCAAGTATTATTTCTCTCAAATTTCTTGCAGACTGTGGATCTAATCCTGATGTAGGTTCATCTAATATTAATATCTTTGGTTCTGCAATTAAAGCCTTAGCAAGGGCAACTCTTTGTTTCATACCAGTAGAATATTTTTCTACTGTTTCGTCTCCTCTTTTATCTAGCTCAAATCTTTTTAATAGATAGTCTGCCTTTTCTTTTCCTTCTTTTCCAGTGATGCCATTCATAGTTGCAAAGTATTCTAAGTTTTCTCGACCTGTTAATTTCCAATAAGTACTTCTTTCCCCTGCTAATACAGTTCCTATATTTGTTAATGCATTAATAGGATTTTCTACTACATTACTTCCATTTACAGTAATAGAGCCTGAAGTAGGTCTTAATAAAGTAGATATCATCTTTATAGTTGTAGTCTTTCCAGCACCATTAGGGCCTAGAAATCCAAATATTTCACCTTTTTTCACATTGAAGTTAATATTATTTACAGCAACAAATATTTCTTTCTTTTTATTTTTTCTTTTCCAGAAAGGGCCATTTTTTTTCTTTACTTCAAATTCTTTTCTTAAATTATTTACCTCAATAGCATAATTTGTCATTTATATGCACCCCTTAATTAAAAATATTCTCTATATTTAAATAATAACCAATAAAAATTAAAAAGTCAATAAAGAAATTAAGATTATTAATAAAAGAATTAATATATTTAATAAATTAATTAAATGTGTTTAATTAATTTATGTTAATTAAAATAAAAAACAATTCTCTTTCCTTTAAAGGAAAGAGAATTGTTTTTTCATAGATAGTTACTGTATGAAATTATTTCAATGGATCTTCAATAAGGGTAGCAAAGACAAACCTATGTCTATGTTCTCTATCACTTGTAGTAATGCCTCTAACAAAATGAACATGTCTTCCCTCACCAACAGGGATGCCTGGGCCAGTTTCCACAATTAATTGATGAAAATGGGCAAAATCAAAATCAGTATTTACTACAATTTCATGTATATGGTTCCCATTTCTTAGGGGAATGGCCTGACTTGTAACTCCACTAAAACGATGATTATGTCTTAACTCTCCCTCTACTGCTAATTTAGTGCTACCTAAGAATTCATGGGTATGGGTTTGTTCCATATTGTTCACGGTATACCTCCTCTATTCATAACTTAGTTGCAATATATAATATGTTAGATAGGGGTAAGGTTTTACAAACTATTCTATATTCCATTATTTTTTAAGGATTCTTATTATTAAAAAGGCTATACCAGAACCTGTTAAGATTCCTACAGGTATTCCACCAAAAAATGTAGTTCCAATAATGGAACCAAATAAAATTCCCGCTAAGGCAGAAGGATTATTATTTAAATAATTTACTCCTTTTGCTGCAATAATTACTACTATAAATCCACTAATTAAAGAAACTAGTCCATGAATATTAAAAATGTTTTTTATACTTAGTATATCTTTTTCATTGGTATTGTCTATTAAGGGTATAAGTATCCATATTGTTAATAAAGTAACCCCTATATTTAAAAAATAATCTTTAGTAAATTTTATAATGTTTTCATTATCTATAAGGGAAAAAATAAATACAACTATTCCGGCTACAACCATAGTTTTATTTTTTGCCAGAATAGAGGTTATGACGATAAATAAAAGCAATATTTGACTTATCATATTCAGGACTCCAATCAAAATAGTCATTCTATATATATTATTCTAGAAGTTTTAATATATTAGTATAAAAGAGTAAAAGGAGTTGAAAAAAATGAAATTTAAATCTTTTGTATCCTATGAAGATGGGGCCCATTTAAAAGAAGAGGTAGGCAGTTGGATTGACGATAATGAAAAGGATATACTAGAGGTAGTAGATATCGAATATAATCGGGAGGGGAATATATATTTAGCAATAGTTACGTATATAGAAAGAGCTGGATAGCACTATAAATAGGTGGATAAATTCCACCTATTTAATTTTGGAAAAATAAAAATAAATATTTGACAGTGAGTCTATACTAGTGTATTATATTAACAAGACACTAGTGTACTTCTTCATTTTGGAGGTGAGAAGTTGAAATTTCATGACAAACTGCCTGTATATATGCAAATTATGGATTATTTAAAAACAAAAATTGCTATTGGAGAAATAGGTGGAGGTGAGCAATTGCCATCAGTTAGAGAACTTTCAAAGGAGCTACGAGTAAATCCTAATACAGTACAAAGGTCCTATCAGGAACTAGAAAGAGAAGACCTTGTTTATACTCAAAGGGGAATGGGTACTTTTGTTGCAGAAGATGAAAACATTGTAATGAGCCTTAAAAAAAGTATGGCAGAAGAAATTATTAATAATTTTATACAGGAAATGGAAGGGTTGGGGTTTAGTCAAAAGGAAATTGTTGAAATAATATTAGATGAAATTAATGGGGGGGTAGAGTAATGGATAAAATTTTAGAGGCAAAGTGGCTTTCTAAGAAATACATTAATAAGAAGGCTTTGAATAATGTAAACTTAGATATTGAAAAAGGCAAAGTAGTAGGTATATTAGGACCAAATGGAAGTGGAAAAACTACTTTTATAAAAATAGCAACAGGTCTTTTAAGGGCATCAAAAGGTGAAATTCTTGTAGATGGACATAAACCTGGAGCAGAAACGAAGGCTGTAGTATCATATTTACCAGATAGGAATTTTCTATATAAATGGATGACCGTAGAAGATGCAATAGAATTCTACAATGATTTCTATGCTGATTTTGATATGAAAAAAGCAGAGGAATTGTTAAAGTTTATGAAACTTAGCAAGGATTTAAAAGTCGATGCTTTATCTAAGGGTATGACAGAAAAATTAAACTTGACTTTAGTATTGTCTAGAAATGCTAAACTATATATTTTAGACGAGCCTATAGCTGGGGTAGACCCAGTAGCTAGGGATCAAATACTTGATGCAATTATAAATAATTATAATGAGGATAGTTCTATGATTATAACTACTCATTTAGTCAGGGATATAGAAAGAATATTTGATGAAGTAGTATTTCTTAGTGAAGGAGAAATTGTTCTTTCAGGTAATGCTGAAGAACTAAGGGAAGAAAAAGGTAAATCCATTGATGAATTATATAAAGAAATATTCGGCTAAGAAAGTATTTAGTAAATAGGAGGATAATGATGGGGAAATTAATGAAATATGAAATAAAGGGAACTTACAAGGTTATTTTAGGAATATTAGCTATAGTGTTAATAGCTACTACTATATTATATACTTATGTAGCTAGACAAGAAGCATCTATTGTGGCAGGACTTGCTTCTATGATAATATTTGGAACCTTTCTATCAGCTTTTTTCTATATAGTAGGTTCTTTTAGAAAAGAGCTATATGAGGATAGAGGATATTTAACATTTTCTCTACCCTTAACAGGGAATCAAGTTCTAGGGGCCAAACTTATTGTAGCTTTACTTTGGTTTCTATTAATAGGTGCTGTAACTTTTATATATAATTTTATTATGATGTTATCTTTTGCTACTAGAGAAACTGGCATGGGGGTATCAGAATTATTAGAAGAATTAAGGATAGCACTTTCTTATATTGATGGTAAGATCGCATTTATAGTAATTTTAACTTTCTCAATTATAGGAATAACAACATTAATTTTTATTTATTTTTCCATGACTTTAAGTAGAGTTACATTGAGAAACAAAAAGATAGGTGGATTGTGGTTTATTATATTCTTAGTATTAATTGGATTAATAGCATATTTTGAAATTAAAATAGCTAATGCCATTCCAGTATATTTAGATTTAAACAATTGGAAGATAATCACTTCACGGGTGATGAATTATTATAGCGAACTTCATGTGGGTAACGAGGGAATGTTCTTTAATATAGATGGTAGTGGATATCTAAGTATCACAGGTAATTTATTTAGGATAATTATGGGTATAATATTGTTTTTAGGTACAGGACATTTAATTGAGAATAAAATAGATTTATAATTTTGTAATAAGTTTTTTTAGGGATAAAAGGATATCAATATAAAGCTTATATTAGGGGTTTGGAAAATAATGAAATTAATAAATATATAGATATTTATGAAAATGTACTCCAATAGTTGAACTAAAATTTAATTGGGGGGAGGTCTTTGAAGAAGAATAATAGTATTATAAAAAGGACGGGAATAGTTTTATTATTCATCTTGATTTTTAATAATTTAAATCTATCTTATAAGGTAATGAAAGAAAATTCAACGAAAATAATAGTTGAGGATATTACCTATAAAAGCTATAACGATTGGGAAGATGATGTAGAAAGGTATGCATTAATGCATATGAATGAAAAGCTTAAAGGAATTGTTTATAGTACTAAAGTTGGAGAAATGGTAGATGGAACTACTATTGTTGAATTTATTGATGAAAAAGGTGAAATGGAAGCAAAAATTGCTTTAATGCAGAAGAAAAACAAAGAATGGAAAGTATTGTGGGAAAGTGTTAATAATAATGTTTCTAAGGATAAGATATGAGGAATAAGATATAATATGGATTCTAGGATTATAAGAAGGAGTGATGTTTATGCTTATAACAAATCTGCCTATCTTACCAGGAAACCAGGTAGAATTACTAGGAATAGTTGATGGGACAGTAGTATTTTCAAAACATTTTGGTAAAGATTTAGGAGCTGCTTTTAAGAACTTAGCTGGTGGAGAATTGAAAGGCTATACAGAAATGATAGAGGATGCGAAGAATCAAGCTTTAGAAAGATTACAAAGAGAGGCAGATGCACTAGAAGCAGATGGAGTTTTAAATGTACAATATGCTATAACTAATATGCAACAAGGTTCAGCATTGGTAGTTATGGTTACGGGAACTGCATATAAGAACATATAAACCCCTTTTTAGGGGTTTATTATTTTTTTGGTAATAAATTTTTGACAACTAGTTAATATAAGTATAGCTTATTAGTAATTTGATTTTTTATATACCGACATTATTAACTCAAGTGTAGATTGAACAATTCACTTCTATAAAGATAATAAGAATTAAGTTATGGTATATTATATAAATGCTATAATATACATAATATATAAATGTGAAAGGAGTGTCTCCGTGAGTAAGAAATTAATATTTGCTTTAATAGCTTTTTTTATACTGTTATCAATATTTATAGGAATAGTTTTAAGAAGTGAATATAAAAATATGGAGGAAGTAAAAAAAGAATATCCAGATTTATCAGAAGAAGTTTATTCTTATAGAAAGACTAATTTAAAAATTTGGGTAATAGGGACTTTTTTTAAATTTTTAATACCTTTATTATTTTTAACTACTAAACTTTCTGCTAGAATTAGAAATTTTGCTAGAGGGAAAACAGGAAATTTCTTCTTAACTGTAGCAGTATATGTATTTATTTTTACTATAATTGATTTACTAATATCATTGCCATTAAGTTATTATAGTGGGTTTGTTGTAAGCCATAGATTTGGATTATCTAATCAAACTATTAGTAGATGGGTAGAGTTAATTTTTAAAAATCTTGCACTAAATTTAATTATATCTATAGCTGTCACATGGTTTCCTTTTTATATTATGTTTAAAAGTCCAAAGAGATGGTGGTTATATTTAGGACTTCTTTCTTTTCCAGTTATTTTATTTATCACATTTATTTCTCCAATGTATATAGATCCTTTATTTCACGAATATACTTCTATAGAAGATAAAGAATTAGAAAGAGACATAAGGGAGTTGCTTACTAAGGCAGGTGTAGGAGATGCGGAAGTCTATCAAGTAAATATGAGTCAAGATACAAAACTTATGAATGCTTATATGACAGGGGTATTTAAATCTAAGAGAATCGTTCTTTGGGATACTACAATTGACAATCTAGATAATGGGGAAGTATTAAGTATAACAGCTCATGAAATCGGTCATTATGTTAAAGGACATATTTGGAAGGGAATTATTTTAGGTGGATTTCTTACTATATTGTTACTATTTTTAATCAATAAAACTACTTTATGGATACTTAAAAATTCAGAAGGACAGTTTGGGCTTACTAAAATACATGATATTGCAGCCCTTCCCTTATTAATATTAGTGTTAAATTTTTATATGTTTTTGTCATCCCCAATTATAAATGGATATTCAAGACATATTGAGTGGGAAGCCGATAAATTTGAATTAGAATTAGCTAGAGATAGAGAAGCAGCAGCTTCTTCTATGTTAAAGCTTCACGAAGAAAGCTTATCTTTACCTAGGCCTAGTAATATATATAAGATATGGTATCATAGTCATCCTACCTGTGAGGAAAGAGTTAATTTTGCATTAACCTATGAGTATGAAAATAAGCTACCCTAATTATGGGTAGCTTAAAAATTCTCTTAAGTTATTTTTGCTTTCTAAGGCTAAGATTTTTTCTAAAGCTCTAGTCTCTATTTGACGAATACGCTCTCTTGTAAGATCATATCTTTGGCCAATTTCTTCTAGAGTTTGAACTTCTCCAGTTTTTATTCCAAAACGTGATTCTATAATATCCTTTTCTCTATCTGTTAACATATTCAATGTATTATCAATTTGGTTTTTTAAGTCTTGTTCAACAATAGTATCTTCTAATAATGGGTCTTTAGATGGTATGAAATCTTGAAGTTCAATATGGCTATTTTCATTGTCTATATCGATTACAATATTTAATGAGGAAAAATAGGAGTAATTATTTCTGTAATAATTTATTGATGTATATTCATCTTTGGATATATCTGCATCGTCAATTAATTGATCTAAATTTTGGCTAATATCTCCGTAGATTTTTTCTACACTATTTAATGTATTGATTTTTTCGTAGATATAGGCGGGAAGTCTAATAAGATATCCAGTGTTCATAATTGCTCTATCCATCTGCTGATTAATCCAATAATATACATAGGTAGAAAAACGAGTGTTTTTACTTAAATCAAATCTTTCTATTCCTTTAATCATTCCAATAGTGCCTTCTTGAACTAAATCTTCAAAGGTGAAAGAGGTATGTATATTTACTCTTTTTTGGGCAGCAACATAGACTAATCCCATATTATTTACGATTATTTGATTCCTTATTCTTAAATCGCCAGTTTCTTTGTAAGAAGAAAGCAATTTTTCATTGGTGTGAAAAGTTTTCCTGTTTGATTTTAGATTTTCTACTCTCATATTTTATCACCTGCTATTATTGTATTCTCCAAATAATTATATAATCCTTTTAAATTCTGAAATTTATGCAAAAAAGTTTGAAAAACTTCTTAATTGTTATATGATATATATAACAGATAGAAAGGAAGATAGTAATGATTATTAAAATAGACTTTGAATCTGAAACACCTATATATGAACAATTAAAAAGACAAATAATAGAAGGGATGGCAAAAGGACAATTAAAAAACGGGGAAGAATTGCCATCAGTACGACAATTAGCAGAGGATATTGGTGTAAATCTACATACTGTAAATAAAACTTATAAAATTTTAAAGGATGAAGGTTATTTAGTAATTGATAGAAGAAAAGGAACTAGAGTTAGTGATAGTATGCCAAAGGCTACAGAAGAATATATTTATAAACTAAAAGAAAAGTTAAAATATATTATTGGAGATGCCTATTGTAAAAGTATTAGTAAGAAAGAGTTTTTGTCCATTTGTGAAAAGTATTTCGATGAATATAATAGGGCTAGGAAGGAGTAAACCTATGGAAGATAGAATCTTTATTATTATCAATTTTATTTTTTCTCTAATTAGTTTCCATTCCTTTGATATAATAGATATAAGTATGAAATTTATTAATATTTTGTTTATTGGGGCTACTTTATTAATTATATTAGGAAGTATTGTTATCTCTATAAAAATAGGTCAAGGAGGTAGTAGACTTAAATTTGATAATGAAGATAAATATGAAGAAAAAAATAGGGATGATGATGGACTTTGGAAACTAGGGAATACTATATATTATAATCCAGAAGATCCAGCTTTATTTATTGAAAAACGATTTGGAGTGGGTTGGACTGTTAATGCTGGTAAACCTTTAGGTATGTTTTTTATGATACTTCCATTTATAATTATTGTAGTAACTTTGTTAATGACCATAGAAAGATAGTAACATTTAGTAAAAATGCTACTATCTTCTTCATTAAAGGTTAATGAATGCTTTCATGATCATTATCCCTATTTTCCAAATTAGACAATAGTTGAGATGTTAATATATTTGCATCTTCAATTTTTTCTTGTAAACGGTAGAAAGTTTTAGAAAGATTAGGATCTTTAGCAGTAGCATAATCATTAGAAGTTAAGATTATTTCCATGCTACTTAAATTATCTATACTACTAGAATTATTTTCTCCAATTTCTTTAGCCTGATTTATAAGTTCTTTTATGGTTTCAGGATTTTTTATCATATCTTTCATTCTATCGCTCCTTATTTGTTTATATTTTCTTTATTAGTATGTACAAAAATACATAGATTAGTCAGAATTATATTTTGTGTCAATAACCCTTGCCTATAGATGTAGAGGATTTTACAATTTTAACCAAAGATGCAGAAGGGGAGATGAAAAGTGTTCATAATAGGATGCCAGTAATTATTCCAGTTGAAAAAGAAAGCATATGGTTAGACCAAAGAGTGAGAAATATTACTAAATTAAAAAGGATATTTGATTTTTTTGATTATGATTTTATTATTGACTAGGGAGAGTGAATAATTTGAGAACGATACTTTGTTATGGGGATTCTAATACTTGGGGTTATAATCCTGATGGTACGGGTAGATACCCAAAAGATGTAAGATGGACTACTGTACTTCAAAAAAACTTAGGTAAGAATTACGATATTATACCAGAAGGTTTAAATGGTAGAACTACCGTATGGGATGATCCCGTAAAAGGAGAGCATAGAAATGGTAAAAAATATTTAATGCCTTGTTTACAGAGCCATAAACCTATAGATTTAGTAGTACTTTTTTTAGGCAGTAATGATTTAAAACACAGATTTTCTGTTGAGGCTTATGAAATAGCTCAAAGCGTGGAAATGTTAGTTAATATTACTAAGAAAAGTGAAACTGGACCTAATATGGAATCACCAGAAATATTAGTAATCATTCCACCATCAGTATTAATACCACCGGAAGTGAAAAATATTCCTTACCTTATTCCTAAGGCTGAAGAAGTAGTAGAAAAAAGTGAAAGGTTTTCTGAAGAATTTACTAAAGTTCTTAGTAATCAATGTTATTTATTAGATTCATCAAAGTTGATTAGATCTAGTGAAATAGATGGAATCCATTTAGATGTAGAAAGTCATAAAATATTAGGAGAAGAAGTGGCAAAATTTATAAAAAATAATATATTTAAATAAAGCCTTGCATTATAGCAGGGTTTTTCATTTATAATTTAATATAAATAAAAAATATAATGGATATTAATTCTATATTAATATATAATGATAAAAAAGCAATATAGGTATAGGGGGTATATAAAATGTGGTTAAAGGGAGAAAAAGTAAGAAATCTTTTACTATTAATTAGTGGATTATTTATATTAATAGGAAGTTTTAGGGGGGAGATAACTACGGTTTTCATGAAAGCTATAAATATATGCTTGGAGTGTGTTGGAATTGGCTAAGAATAATAGAAGACTAGTACAGACAATTACAGCTTTAGGAACTAATAGTTATTTTAAAGGTTTTATAGATGGTAATATATTTAAGGGAGTAACGAAAAACTTTTGTGTACCTGGTCTTAATTGCTACTCTTGTCCAGGGGCTTTAGGGTCATGTCCTATAGGTTCTTTACAAGCAGTAATAGGTGCTATAGAATATAAGATATCCTTCTATATTCTAGGGATTATAACTTTATTTGGAACCCTATTTGGAAGGTTTATATGTGGATGGCTTTGTCCTTTTGGATTTATCCAAGAGTTATTCTATAAAATACCATCAAAGAAATACCGTATTAGCGGGAGAAATAGACTTAAATATTTGAAATATATTATCCTTGTTGTTTTTGTAATTTTAATGCCTATGCTTTTAGTAAATAAATATGGAATAGGAGCACCAGCCTTTTGTAAATATATTTGTCCAGCAGGAACATTAGAGGCTGGAATACCTTTGTTTCTAGTAAATTCATCATTACGTGGAGCAGTAGGATTTTTATTTTCATGGAAAGTATTTTTATTAGTAATTACTATTGGGGCATCTATATTAATTAATAGACCATTTTGTAGATTTATTTGTCCTTTAGGAGCTATATATTCTCTATTTAATCCTGTTGCTTTATATAGAATGGAAATTTTAGAAAATAAATGTATTGATTGTGGTATATGCCAAAAAACATGTAAATTAGATGTAGATATAAGGAATAATCCAAATAGTGGAGAATGTATAAGATGCGGGGAATGCATGGAGGCTTGTCCTACTAAAGCCATAAAAAGTAAATTTAAACTGAATGAAGATATTAATAATGGAGGTAGTGAATTTGAAGAAAACCATTAGTAAGATAATAGATATTGTACTTATTGTTTTAATAATATTTCTATCCTTTAGATTACTTCAACAAAGAGGAATAATAAAAACTAAAGTTGGAAAAATGGAGGAAATACCAAGTTTTACAGTAGAGGATGTTTCGGGAGAGGAAATAACGGATAGAATATTTAAAGACTACGATTTAACTATAGTAACTGTATGGTCAACTTCATGCGGAGCTTGTTTTAACCAATTGGAAGCTTTAAATAAATTGTATAAAGATTTTCAAAATGGAAATATAAATATAATTGGTGTAGTTACTAGTGGAGAAAGGAAAATTGAAGAAGTAAAAGAAATATCTGGGGATATGGGATTACAATTTTTAAATCTTATTCCTAATAAAGAGTTTAATAAAGATTTTGTAAAGGGAGTGGTAGGAACTCCTACAACATTGTTTGTTGATGAAAATGGGAAAATATTAGATATAAGTACTGGTAGTTATGGAACAGAAGGAGATATTGAGTTCTTAAGTAATAAAGTTAATGAGTTACTAAATAAGGAGTGAAAATAATCATGAATGGTAAAGATAATAAAGGTAAAATAATAGGAGTATTACTATTGGTGGCAATAGTAGCTATAGGTGGCTTCTTCGTAGCAAAAGGGAGAAAAGTAGAAGAACCAAAGACATCACAAAAAGATTCTGAAGTATCATCCAATGAAAACAAGAATGAAGAAAAATTAGATAAGGATAATGACTCTGAAAAGACTGAAAAGGGTAGGATGTCACCATTTAAGCTAAAAGATATGGAAGGAAATGAGGTTACAGAAGAAGTATTTAAAGATTATGAACTTACTATAATAGCTGCATGGCAGACGACCTGCGGACCATGTTATTATGAATTGGAGGCATTGAATGAGATATATGAAATGTATAAGGATAAAGGAGTAAATGTAATAGGTCTAACTCTCGATGAGCCTGGAATAGAAAAAGTTAAGGAAGCTACAGAGGAATTAGAACTTAAATATACTAACTTAATGATAGAAGAAGATTATATTTATGAAATAATAAAGCATGTAACAGGAACTCCTACAGCATTATTTGTAGATAAAGATGGTAATTTTCTAAGAGAGCCAAAAGTAGGAACAAGAGGAGTAGAAGGTTCTGTTGAAGATTTTAAAAAGATAATAGAAGAAATAAACCCTAGTGAAGACTAGGGTTTATTTATATCTGTATCCAAACTTCTAGCAGCTTCTTCTAAATTTACATCTGCTTTAGATATTCTTTTATTTCTACTTATATTAGGATTCTCTAATTCTCCACCCATATTTTTTATTATTTTCTCTGCTTCTTTCATATTATTTTCATCAGCCTCAATGGTTACGGAACAGTTAAAATCTGTAATTTCTTCAAAGTTACTCATGCCACTAGCCATAGGATTGGCTGCAGATAAAGGAGAAGTTCCTTTATCTACGTCATTTGACCCAGAATTTAATACTAAATCTGAAAGACTTTCTGCACCATCAGTTCCAGCTAAATTAGTTTGAATATCTTTATTACCAATATAATGGTCATTGGCATCTAAATATGAATTTGTAAAGCCAGCAGATTTAAGTTTTTTAATAGTTTCATTAGCAGTTTCAATATTAGCAAAATAACTTGTAATTTTCATCAACATACCTCCAGTAAAATTATTAACTATACCATTATTTATTATCTCAATAAATATTTTTTAAATTCTTATATAGGGAAAATCTTTTTGAGATAAAGATAGAAGGATTTGGGGTAGATATATAGAATAGATATATTTAAGATAATAAATTGACAGTAAAGGGGGCAGTTTACTTTGAGGAAAAATCAATTTTCACTAAATATGTTTTTTTTGGTACTTATTCCGTGGATTATTTCTACAGTAATAAATCGTTTAACCCTTGTAGGTGATGTATATGGAAAATCATCTGTTATTAATATAGCAGATACTGTATTAAATATATGGCTATATGTCTGTATAATATATTGGTACTGGGTAGGGAAAAAGTTTGGTACTATAGGTAAGGGAAAAAAGAAAAGTTTTATATTGGGAAATATTTTATGGGGAATTGGTCTTATTTTTTATGTAATATTATTCTTCTTTACAGAGGAATCTAATAGTCTTAAACTTATTAAAGTAACTCCATTACTATCTGGATTAGCAGAAGGATATTCATTAGGATTTACAAAATGGGGTAGGTTAATAGCATCAATTTTTACGAAAGCTTCTAATAATAATATCCATGTTTTAGTATCTTATGGTTTAATGTTATTTATATTTTCTATAGGTTTTTACAGAGGAAAACGTAGAAAGTTTATTTAATATATAGAGTAGATTAGTTGGCGATTAGTAGGTTTTATAAAATTAAAAACAGAATCCAAAAAGTTTTTAATATGTAATATTTTGATTTAAATTATATTAAAAAATGTTGGCGAGAAAGCATTGGTAAAAAAACAGAGAAGCCGCTTCTCTGTTTTTTTACTCACTCTAGTTTTGGTGATAAAATCTATAATAGTTTATTTTATATATTTAAACCTTTGCATTTAAAAACGATGCAAATTTTGCAGTATCTTTTGCCCTATCTATGTCCTCGGCATCTAGGGCCTGCCCACTATTGTACTGGAACCCATTAGGAAACCAAATATAGGTATGAAGGCAAAATTAAAAAGTCTTCCCCCTATACCCATAGCGGGCACTGTGTCAGTTCCATAAATGGAGATAAATTTTAGCGTAAATATACTAGCTAAATTTCTGGATAAAACCTCCATTCCGGCGGGGAGTCCTAAGCAGTGTTAACGGAAAAAGATGAAAAAGCTATAGGTAAAAAGTGTTAATACATAAAACCCCTTAAATCTAGATTCAATGGGTTTTATGCATATAGGCTCTATAAACAACTACACTAGGCCAAATAACCTAGCTCCCTGTGCAACTACAAAACATACAATAATGCCCGTAATTGTTGGGACTAAAAAGGATATCCAAGTCCATTTCCAACTTTGAGTTTCTTTACGTATGGTTAAAAGGGTGGTACCACAGGGCCAATGGTTTAATGCAAATAACATGGTACAAATAGCTGTTAACCAAGTCCAACCATTATTAATAAGTAATTGTCTTAATTCAGTTAAGCTATCTAATTCTAACATAGACCCTTTAGACATATAGCTCATAATTAAAATTGGGATAACAATTTCATTAGCTGGGAGGCCTAATATAAAGGCCATTAAAATATAGCCGTCCATTCCCAATAATTGTGCAAATGGATTTAGGAATTGGGCACAGTGAGTTAATAAACTGGCATTTCCAATTATGATATTAGCCATAGCCCAAATAACTAATCCAGCAGGAGCGGCTATTACCACTGCCCGACTTAGTACAAATAATGTACGATCAAAAATAGAACGAACTATAATTCTGCCTACTTGAGGTTTTCTATAAGGTGGTAATTCTAAAGTAAAGGAAGAAGGTAATCCTTTTAAAATTGTTTTTGATAGTAATTTAGATATAAATAGGGTAATAATAACCCCTAGTATAATAGCTGCCAGTACAGTTAATGTAGCTGTGAAGGAACCCAAGGTACTAGTAGAACCTGAAATAAACATACTAGCTAGGGCGATTAAAATTGGAAAGCGTCCATTACAAGGTACAAAATTATTTGTAATAATAGCAATTAATCGTTCTCTTGGAGAATCAATAATTCTACATGAAATAACTCCGGCAGCATTACATCCAAATCCCATACACATAGTCAAGGCCTGCTTTCCATGAGCACATGCTTTTTTGAAATAATAATCTAGATTAAAGGCAACTCTAGGCAAATAACCTAAATCCTCTAGTAGCGTAAATAATGGGAAAAATATTGCCATTGGTGGGAGCATTACTGATACAACCCATGCTAATGTACGATAAACTCCTAATACTAAGGCATTATGTAACCAATTAGGAGCTCCGATAAAGTTGAAGAAGTTAGTTAATTTTGTTTCTATCCAAAACAAACCACTGGCCAACATGTCAGAAGGAACATTAGCACCTTCAATTGTAATCCAAAAGATAAGGCCTAGAAGAGCAATCATTATAGGTATACCAAAAATTCTAGAGGTTAAGACATTATCAATTCTACGTTCTAGCTCATTATGGTTTTTATTCTGGAAAGTAACAACTTTTCTACTAATACTTTCTCCCGTTTTTACAATACTAGATACTATACGATCTCTTAAATCTTCTAATTCAATATTTTCTTTTTTTAAATTAAGGTGAATACCTTCTAATTTTTTATTTAATAATTCATCTTGGGATAAATCAAAGTTGATATAATCGTTCATTGATTCTAATAATTTATTATCTCCATCAATTAAACGAAGAGATACCCATTTACTATCAATGTTGTTGCCTACTAAATTATGAATATTAGGTTGTATTTGTTCAATTGCTTCTTCAAGAACTTTATCATAGCTTATCTTTTTAGGATTAGGTTTTAATTCCCCACTGGCAACTTTCTCTACAGTACTTTTTAACTCTTCTAATCCTTCACCACTTCTGGCAGCAGTTCCTATTACAGGCACACCAAGAAGTTTTTCTAACTTCTTTAGATTAATACTAATATTTTTTCTTTTAGCCTCATCCATAAGATTTACACATACAACTATCTTATTTGTAATTTCCATTATTTGAAGGACTAAATTAAGGTTTCTCTCTAGAGAAGTAGCGTCTGTAACCACTACAGTTGCATCGGGACCACCGAAACAGATAAAATCCCTGGCTACTTGTTCTTCTACAGAATTAGCCAATAAAGAATAAGTGCCTGGTAAGTCTACTAAAATATATTGTTGGTTTTCATATTTATATTTACCTTGAGCATTAGTAACGGTTTTACCAGGCCAATTTCCCGTATGTTGATCAAGGCCTGTGAGACTGTTAAATACTGTGCTTTTGCCTGTATTGGGGTTACCAGCTAATGCAATTACAATATCATTAGGGGATTCAAGTTCTACCTCAAAGATTTCTTTTAAGGAGCCTACACCTGTAGATTGATGTGTTAAGCCCATTATTAACACCCTCCTTCTTCATTTTGTTGAATTTGTTCAACGAAAATTTGTGATGCTTCTTCTGAACGTAATGCAATGACAGTTCCCCTAATTTCATATGCTATAGGGTCCCCTGCTGGACTTTTTTTCAATGATTTTACAATAGTGCCGTTAATAAGTCCTAAGTCCAGCATTCTTCTACGAATAGGGCCATAGACAATAAGTTCTTTGACTTTACCAAAGGAACCAATAGGTAATTGATCTAATGTAAGTAAATTTTCACTCATATGAAAACCTCCATTTTATTAATTTTTTATGGTTTTATTTCATAAGTTAGCTATGGGAAACATTATTAGTTATAACTAATAATTAAGATATGCACTAATGATTATATCTGTTACATTAAAAAATAAAGTTTAAGGGAGTGGAATATTGAAAAATAGAAATGAGTTTTATACAGTTCGTGGTTATAAAATGATAGAGGCGGAAAAAAAGTTACTAACTTCCAGTATGGAAGATTATTTAGAAATGATTTATCGAATATGTAAAAAAGAAGGCTATGTACGGATGAATCAATTGGCAAAAAAGTTGAATGTTCGTCCATCGTCAGCAACTAAGACAGTTCAGAAACTAAGTAGCTTAGATATGGTAGACTATCAGAAGTACGGTATAATTCAACTAACAGAAGGTGGTAAAAAAGTAGGTGGATTTCTTTTAAAAAGACATAATATTATAGATGAATTTTTAAAGAATATTGGAATAGAAGAGACTAGACTTAAGGATACAGAAATGATAGAACATAATGTAAGTATTAATACTTTACAAAAAATATATATATTAAACAAATTTTTATTGGATAATCCTAGTATAATGATGGAGTTTGAAGATTTTAGGGCAAAGTTTAATAAAAATATGGATTATTTTGATTTTCCACTTTGAGATTTTCTACAGTATCTAATTAAAATATCTAGAGTGCCTGAAATAAGTATGCTAGATTGTGCTCCAATAAGATCAAGAATCTAAGTAGAGAAGGGGCTATTAACCCTTGCCCCGTCTCTTAAAAATCATCCTTGAATAATTTTTCGATAGTATTTACATCATTACCGACTCTTAGAGGTTTTATTGCCGGACCTTCTATTACTTCTCCCTCATAGGAAAATCTTGAACCATGGCAAGGACAGTCCCAGGATCTTTCTGCAGAATTCCAGTTCAATTCGCAACCCATATGGGTGCATGTTGTATTTACTAAATGAAGGATTCCTTCCTCATTTCTATAGGCCCCAACTCTTTTACCATCTATTTTTACAATTTTTCCTTCTCCAGGTTGAACATCTATGTTATCAGGTAATGAAGAAAGTTTTCCATCTAAAAGTTGTTCGGCAACATTGAAGTTTTCTGCAATAAAGTTTTTAGCGGAGGCGATAATTGTTTTTCGGGATGGGTTATAGATATCTTGCCATGGACTTTCACCTTTAATTATTAAATCTCTAAGGATCATGGCAGAGGCCATACTATTTGTCATACCCCATTTTCCAAAGCCAGTGGCAATATACATATTAGATGTATTAGCAGTATAATTCCCTACATAGGGAATTCCATCTAAAGTCATACAATCTTGAGTAGACCATCTGTAAGGAATATCTTCTACAGTAAAGATATTATTTGCAAAATCTATTAATGCCTGATAGTGTTTATTGGTATCGTCACTTTGGCCAGTTTTGTGATGCTCACCTACAACTAATATAAGTTCACCTTCTTGAGTGCTTTGATGACGAAGAGAACGAGCTGGAGTTTCTACATTTATATACATTCCACCTGGGAACTTTTCTTTTGCTTTAATTCCTATAATGTAAGATCTTTCAGGATAAATTTTTGTAAAATAGCCCCCATGTTTATTGTAAAAAGGGTAGTGGGATGCAATAATAACTTTTTTAGCGTTTACCTTTTTTCCTTGGGCAGTTGTAACTATATAATAATTGTCATTATGTTCAATATCTACAGCCTTACTTTTTTCGAAAATATCCACGCCATGAGTATGAATATTCTTTGCAAGACCTAGTAAATAATTACGAGGATGAAATTGAGCTTGATTATCAAATCGAACAGCTCCTTTGATAGCCATTGGGAAGGATATTTCTTCTACATAGGAAGCTTTAATCCCTAGATTTGATGCTGCTTTAATTTCATCTTCAATATCTTGAATATATTTCTCCTGTTGTGTATATACGAAGGATGATTGAGGAACATAATCACAGTCAATATTATTGTCATTGGCAATTTTTTTGAACTCATGGATTGCAGATTCATTGGCCTCTGCATATTGTTTAGCTAGTTCTATTCCCATTTGTCTTTGAATTTTATCATAAATAAGTCCGTGTTGGGACGTAATTTTTGCTGTTGTATGTGCTGTAGTGCCTTGGCAAATATGATTGGATTCGAGAACTGCTATTTTCAAACCTTCTTTTTGTAATAAATATGCAGATGTAATTCCCACTAAACCACCGCCGACTATAACTATATCCACATCAATATCTTCATTTAATGTTGGGTAATTCGTGGAATCTGTAGAGGCTAACCAATAGGACTTTGGTAAATCTTTAAATTTTTTTTGTTCGTCAATATTCATACTGTTCCTCCATATATAAATTTCTACAAACCTATTTTTTACTTATATAGTATAAAATATTCAAAATTTATGTTGAATTTAAATAAAAAAAGCTATTCTTCAAAGATTATTTTTTAGATACATAAGCATTCTATTATGATATAATACATTTACTAGAATAACAGAGAGCAAAATATTCAGGTCAATTTTATAGAGAATGTGATATAGATATAAAGAAATTAAAAGTCTAAGAATCTATATGACTAAGTATATATAATAGTATAGGAGTAGGGAGCAGGGGAATAGTATTGCTTTTCTCTTTATTAACAGTATATATTTTAAACAACAATATTTAGGATATATAAATATTAGTATAGATTTTAATTTCTAGATACATCCTAAGTTAAACAGTATATAGAAAAATATACAGTGTAATAATAATATAAGGATGAAAGGAGAAAAAATATGGCTACTTATACGGGGGAAGTATTAATTGGAAATGCTCATTTACATCATGGAGGAATACTGCCGGAGCATAGAGTGTATTTATCAGAAAATGGCAGATTGTCATTAATTTTAAGAGGTGAAGACGATACAAAAGGTTGTGTCTGGGTGCCTACAGTAAAAAATACTATTGATGATACCTTATTAATGATATCTGCATATACTTTGAAAGATAAAGATATACTTAGGAAAATGGATAAATATAAAGTTCTCATGGAACAAGGTTTCTTTGAATTATCTGAGTATTTTTCTCAAGATGAGTTAAAAGAATTATATGAATTAAATAAAAGAGTTTTAAAAACATATTCAGGTTTCAAAATTGTACTTAATGCATTAGAAGGTTCAATTTTTTTAGCCCAATTAGGGAACTTGGAAGACTATGATATTGATATGGAAGTTTGCAGGACTATTTATAGTCAACGTTTCATATCTGACGATGAAGAAAAAATAGTTAGTGGAAAATTATAATAAGCTAGTGAGTTAGTGGGAACGGTCCTTAGGGACTCACAAAGCGGGGCAGCAAGGACCGTCCCCACTGATTCGCGAAAGGGGGATTATATGAAAGTTTTTATAAGTGCAGATATTGAAGGTGTAGCGGGAATTACCGACTGGAGCGAAGCTAGTAAGTCTAGTAATGAGTATAGTTATTTTGCAGAACAAATGACTAAAGAAGTGAAAGCGGCTTGTAATGGGGCTAATAGGGCTGGGGCAGATGAAATATGGATAAGGGATGCCCATGGTTCTGGGAGAAATATTGATGCTTCAGAGCTGCCTGAGAATACAAAGCTAATTAGAGGATGGAGTGGGCATCCCTTTGGTATGGTACAAGAATTAGATAAGACTTTTGATGCAGTTATTTATATTGGTTATCATGCATGGGGTGGCTCTAATTATAGTCCATTGGCCCATACTATTAATGATTCAAGGGTAGACAATATAAAAATAAATGGGGAATATGCAAGTGAATTTTTACTTAATAGCTATGCAGCAGCCTATGTAGAGGTTCCAGTAGTATTTATAAGTGGAGATAAGGGAATATGTGAACATGCAAAGAATATAAATGAAAATATTAAAACTGTGGCAGTTAGTGAAGGGGTAGGTAATTCTACTATAAGTATTCATCCAGATTTAGCTATAGAATTAATAGAGGAAGGTGTAGAAGAATCTTTAAAAGGAGATTTATCTAAAAATAAAATTACTTTACCAGAAGGGTTTAACTTAGAAATGTCATATGTGGCACAGGGAATAGCTTACGAATCTTCTTTTTATCCTGGAGCAAAATTAATAGGACCTAAGAAAGTAAAATTCTATTCAAAGGATTATTTTGAAATTTTAAGAGCAAGAATGTTTCTTGTTTAACAGAAGTGAGTCAAGAGGGGCGGTCCTAAGTGACTCACTTTGTGAGCCACTTAGGACCGTCCCCACTGACTCAGAGGGGAGGATTTTAATGAATACTTTAATTAAAGACATTACTGTTTTAACTATGGGGGAAGAAAGAGAACCTATTAAGGATACAAATATTTATATTGAAGGAAATGAGATAAAGTATATAGGAGAATTAAAAGAAGAATTTAGGGTTGATAAGGTAATTGATGGAAAAAGGAAGGTAGCTCTTCCTGGTTTAATAAATGGGCATACTCATATAGGTATGTCTCTTTTAAGAAACTATGCCGATGATTTACCATTACATGATTGGCTAACACAAAAAATATGGCCTGTAGAAGCAAAGTTAATAGGGAAAGATGTATATTGGGGTTCCATGCTTAGTATTGTTGAAATGATAAGGTCTGGTATAACTTGTTTTGCCGATATGTATTTTTTTATGGAGGAAGTAGGAAAGGCTATAGAAGAATCAGGTATTAGAGGTGTACTATCTAGAGGAACGATAGAAGAAGATGATGAAAAATTAAATAAAGAAAAAATAGAATATACAAGGGACTTATATAAAAATTGGCATGGAAAAGCAAATAATAGAATAAAAGTAATGGTGGCACCTCATGCACCTTATACATGTAGTCCAGATTATCTTAAAGAATTAATAGCTTTAGCCGATGAATTAAATGCTGGAATACATATACATCTTTCAGAAACAAAAAAAGAAGTGGATGATAGCTTTGAAGAACATGAAAAATCACCAATAAAACATGTTTATGATTTAGGCTTATTTAAGCGCCCTACATTGGCAGCTCATTGTGTCCATGTATCTAGTGAGGATATTGAAATACTTAAGAAAAATAATGTACAAGTAGTAAACAATCCAACAAGTAATTTAAAATTAGCCAGTGGCTTTGCACCAGTAGAAGAAATGTTAAATAAAGGCGTAAATGTAGCCTTAGGAACTGATGGTTCTTCAAGTAATAATAATTTAAATATGTTTGAAGAAATGCATTTAGCATCAATAATTAATAAAGCCGTAAATAAAAATGCTACTTCTATACCAGCTATTAAAGCATTAGAAATGGCCACTATAAATGGAGGAAAGGCTCTATTTTGGGATGACGAAATAGGTTCTTTAGAAGTAGGTAAAAAAGCAGATTTAATTTTAGTAGATATGGACAAACCACATTTCTATCCAATACACAATATAGTATCAGCTTTGGCTTATTCAGCCCAAGCTTCCGATGTAGAAACAGTAATAGTTAATGGAAGAATTATAATGGAAGACTATTATATTAAAACTGTAGATGAGGAAAGGATAATATTTGAAACAGAAAAGATTGGTAAAGATCTTGTAAACAGATAGATAAAGGTTATTTGAAACCCTTTGAAAATTTAAAGTTAGCTATAGAAAAATTAAATAATTTAATATTTAAATATAATGTAAAACTGATGACCTAAGATCTTAGGTCATCAGTTTTTTATAGTGTACAATATTAATTTACACACAGTGGAAAATAAAAAGAAAATCAGATATAATTTATATATATAGGAAAGAGGAGAGTTTTATGATTATAAGTACTGGTATAGATATAGTAAAAATTAATAGAATAAAGAGGATACTTGCAGAAAAGGACCAACAATTTTTAAATAAAGTATTTACTGAAGAAGAAAAGAAATACATATCTGAGAAGAATAAGAATCCTGAAACTATTGGGGGTATGTTTGCAGCAAAAGAAGCAATAAGTAAGGTATTAGGGACAGGAATAGGAAAAATAAGTTGGAAGGAGATAGAAATACTTCATAATAAAAAAGGTAGGCCTTATGTAAGATTACAGGGAGAAGCAATGAAAGTTTCAAAAATATTAAGCATAGGCGTAGTCCATTTATCTATTAGTCATGAACGAGACTTTGGTATTGCTATTGCAATAGGTGAAAATAATCATTCTAAAGGACTGGATATTGATAAAACTAAATTAGAGTATTTTTCAAAAGTCCTACCAGAACGAAAAAAAGATTCTCATAAGGGGACTTATGGGAAGGTAGGTATAATGGCAGGTAGTACTGGTATGACAGGGGCTTGTGCTTTATCATCTATGTCAGCTTTAAGATGTGGTAGTGGCTTAGTATATGGAATAGTACCTGAAGAATTAAGTACTATTCTTTCTATAAAATTAACAGAAATTATATTAAAACCAATAAGTGACAAAGATAAAGGCTATTTTATCTATGATTCTATAGATGAAATAAAAAATAACATTAAAAATCTAGATGTAATAGCCCTAGGGCCTGGTATAGGAACAAATAAAGAGACTATAAAAGTAGTCCACGAAATGCTTAGGACCATAGAAAGACCTATAGTCTTGGATGCAGATGGTTTAAATTGTGTTTCCCAGGATCCTAATATATTTTTAGAAAGGGAAGAAACTACTATTATAACACCTCATCCTGGAGAACTTTCCAGGTTATTAAAAATTCCAACTAAAAAAATACAAGAAAATAGAATTAAATATTCTAAAATAATATCTGAAAAATATAATATAATAACTGTGCTTAAAGGTGCCAATACTATTGTTGCTAATGGAGATGGAGATATATACATTAATAATACTGGTAATCCAGGTATGGCTACAGCAGGTAGTGGAGATGTTCTAACGGGAATGATAGCAAGTTTTCTAGGGCAAGGAATAGGGGCTTTAACTGCTGCCAAATTAGGAGTATATTTACATGGATTGGCTGGAGATTTAGCAAAGCTAGAATATGGTGAGTATGCTATGACAGCTACTGATATATTAAATTATATACCTAGTAGTTTAAAATTAATTGAAGGTTGTTACTAATGACAAAGGGGGACAGAAATGGACAAATTTGAAGGGATTAGACCTGTTTGGGCAGAAATAAATATTGATAATTTAGCCTATAATATGAGGGAGATTCGCTATAATACTGATGATAATGCTTTGGTAATAGCAGTAGTAAAGGCAGATGCTTATGGTCATGGGTCTATAGAGGCTGCAAGGGTTTTCCTAAAAAATGGGGCTGATAGATTAGCAGTGGCTACAGTAGAAGAAGGAATAGAATTGAGGAAGGCAGGAATAGAAGTACCTATATTAATTCTTGGTGCTACACCTAATAGTCAACATGAATTAACTATTAAGTGGAACCTTATAGAAACAGTTTTTAATTATAAAAGTGCTAAAAATTTATCAGAAATAGCTAGAAAAAATAATAAAATAGCAAGTGTACACATAAAGATAGATACAGGGATGGGGCGTATAGGGTTTTTATCTAAAGAAGAAATTATTAAAGAAATAGAAATGATTAATGATTTATCTAATTTACGGGTTGAGGGAATATTCACCCACTTTGCTAAAGCTGATGAAAAGGATAAGTCTTTTACAAGGAAACAATTTGAAAGATTTAATAAGGTGATTAATGAAATTGAAAAACTTGGGATAAATATACCTATAAAGCATGTATCAAATAGTGCAGGAATAATAGATTTACCAGAATACAATTTAGATATGGTAAGACCGGGAATTATAAATTATGGTCTTTATCCATCAAATGAAGTTAATAAAGAAAGAATTAAGTTAAAGCCTGCTATGACGCTCAAAGCCCGAATATCTAATATAAAAAAGATATCTAAAAATACGGGAATTAGTTATGGACACACATTTATAACGAAAAGGGAAAGTGTAATAGGAACGATTCCTATTGGATATGCAGATGGTTTTACAAGAATCTTATCTCATAAGGCAGAAGTTATAGTAAAAGGGAAAAGAGTACCAGTAATTGGGACTATATGTATGGATCAATGTATGATAGACTTAACAGGTGTCAATAATGTAAATATTGGAGATGAAGTAATTATTTTTGGTGGTGAGAATAATAGTTATATGCCTATAGAAGAAGTGGCAAAAAAAATAGGTACTATTAATTATGAAATAGTTTGTATGGTAGGAAGACGAATTCCAAGAATTTATAAAAGAAATGGAAAAACAGTTAAAGTAGTAGATTATCTAATAGATTAAACTATTATGTTTTTGTTTTTAATTTTCAAGTATTGACATATGTTTTATTAGGTGTAATAATGGGTATAGACATTTATTTTAAAAATGTTTTATAAAAGCTCTACTTGTATACTCTTTAACCTAGAATGGGTGAGGGGTAATTTTGGCTTGGGGGTGCGTTCATGGCTGAAACAAAAAGGATTATGGTTAGTTTGCCTGATAGCTTACTGGAAGAAGTTGATTTTATTGTTTCCATGGAAGAAAAGAATAGAAGTGAATTTATTAGAGAAGCAATGAAATTATATATAAGGGAGAAGAGAAAAGTGGAGATGTGTGAAGAATTAAAAAATGGGTATAAAGAAATGAGTCAGATTAATTTATCATTAGCAGAAATGGGTTTTGAGCAAGATATGGTTGAATTAGATATTTATGAAGCGAAATTGACAGGAAGTGAAAAAATGTGAATGTAAATGTAAAAAGAGGAGATATATTTTATGCCGACTTAAGTCCTGTCATAGGTTCGGAACAAGGTGGCGTTAGGCCTGTGCTTGTGATCCAAAATGATATTGGGAACAAGTACAGCCCCACTATCATTATTGGGGCTATTACCTCTCAGATAAACAAGGCCAAACTTCCTACCCATGTAGAGATAACGGCTCCGGAGTACGGACTTCCTAAGGACTCGGTAGTTTTACTTGAACAAATTAGAACTATAGATAAAAAAAGACTTAGAGAAAAAATAGGCAGATTTAATGATGAAATGATGAAAAAAGTAGATGAATGTTTAAAAATAAGTTTAGGACTAGTAGATTTATAAAATAGAAATAGGGTAAAAATTAATACATAGTTTTAAATTGGAATTTAACTTACATATACTTAAAACTAAAAACAAGCATAAATTTATGCTTGTTTTTTAGTTTTTTGAACTATTTTTATAATAAAGCATTTTTGAGGGAATAATTGTAATAATAAATTATAATTAATTACATAATTTTATGTAGAATAAAATTTCTTATGGTATAATATTAAAGCATATTAGAAAAGACTTTTTTACTTAGAAAGGGGGAGGCTCCTACTGAGAGCAAGTTATTATGAAAGTACTTCATTTAATTAGTGGCGGTGATACAGGCGGTGCAAAAACACATATTATTTTCTTATTAAGAGCTTTACAGGAAAAATTAGAAACTAAAATTGTATGTTTTACTAAGGAAAGTTTTTATTATGATGTAAAAAAAGCAGGTATAAATATAGAAGTATTAGAGCAGGAAAAAAGATATGATATGTCTATTGTATCCAAACTTAAAAAGAAAGTTGACAAGGAAGGCTATGATATAATTCATTGCCATGGTGCTAGGGCTAATTTTATAGGCGTATTATTAAAGCGAAAAATAAATTTACCTTTTATTACGACTATACATAGTGATTATGAACTAGATTTTAAAGATAATTTTTATAAGAAAATTATCTTTACAAAAATAAATACCTTGGCCTTAAAGAAGTTTGACTATTATATTGCTATTTCAAATAATTTTAGAAATATGCTTATAAGTAGAGGATTTAAAGAAGAAAAGATATTTACCATATACAATGGAATTGATATGGATAATGAGATTTTTTTTATGCCTAAGAATGAGTTTTTAAATAGATATGGTATAGATGGGAAAGGTAAAACCATATTTGGAATAATTGGAAGACTAGATTTAGTGAAAGGTCATGAGACTTTTATAGAGGCGGCAAATTTAGTACTTAAGGATAGGAAAGATGTCTTGTTTTTAATTGCGGGAACAGGTAATGATGAGGTAAGATTAAAAGAAATGGTTAAGGAATTAGGCCTAGAGGAAAATATTTATTTTCTAGATTTTGTAGAAGACCAATATTCCTTTTTTAATGCTATAGATGTAAATATTTTAACTTCCTTAAGTGAAAGCTTTCCTTATGTTATACTAGAAGGAGCAAAATTAAAAAAGCCAGTTATTAGTACAAAAGTAGGTGGAATAGGAGATTTATTAAAAGATGGTTATAATGGTTATCTAATAGAAGTTGGTGCTGTAGAAGAATTAGTTCAATATATTTTATTATTTCTTGAAAATAAACCTAGCATGAAAGTAATGGGAGATAATCTATATAGAACTGTCAACGAAAAATTTTCTTCCAAAAAAATGGGGCAAGAACATTTTAATATATATAAGAAAATTGTTGAAACAAGGAGGAATAGCCATGAAAATAATAAATGAAAAAGGAAAATTATTTGGTGTAATAAATATAATTGATTTAATAGTTATAATCATACTTGTATTGATCGTTGGTGGTGGTGTTAAAAGGGCAAAAGCCAAGCCGGAAGTAGTAGGTGAAAAAGGTAAGGCATTAATAACCATTGAAATATCAGATGTAAAAAAACCAATAGCTGATGGTTTTGATACGGGACAAAATTTATATTTTCAAGATAAGGATAGTTTAATAGGTGAAATTATCGATATAGATGTAAAACCTTATACAAAAAACATATTATCTGGAGGTAAATGGCATTCCAAAGAAGTACCAGATAAATATGTTGCAACTTTAACTGTAATGGCAGATGTAACAGAAACCTCAGAAGTTATAATTGTTGGTGGAGAAGAAGTGAGAATAGGTGTAAAGTATAAAGTAAAGGCTAAAAAAACAACAGCATCTGGAACTGTTTTTGGTGTAGAAGTTCAGTAGAGCCTAGAGGTGATAAGATGTATAATAGTGTAACTTTAAATGTATTATCAAAGATATGGCGTAGTATAGAAAAAGATTATGAAAGAAGCTTTTTTAAGAAGATTGTCGATTTTATATCTAAAGGCTTTAAGTATATTTCCAAAGGTTCTATTATAATGAATTTATTTGTATCAGATAATAACTTTGTTAGAGAAGGGTTAATTTATAAATTATATTGTAAATTTATAGATTTATTACAGTCTTTTATTAAAAGGATAAATAAATTTGTATTAAAATATAAGTCAGGAAGCTTTTTTTTAAATGCCTTTAATAACTTATTTGGTAGAGGAGAAAATATAATAAATACTTTATATATTTCATTATTAAGTTTTGGAATAACTACCTTATTTATAAATGTATTAAAAGGGAATTTAAAAACAAAGCTAAATATTATTTTTGCGGCTATTGTTTTTTTAGCTATAGTTGGTATGAGATTTAGTCAAAATTACAAATATATTTTAGATAATAGTTTTACGGTAAAATTTATTAAAGATATATTTAATACAGAAGATGGAGGGGAAAAGTGGTGGTAAATACGTCAAATAAAAAGTTTCTAATTATCCCCTTAGTATTTGGAGTATTATTTTCATTATTATATTTTAAATTGCCTTTAAATTATTTTATAGCCATATTTTTAGGGTTTGCTGTAGCAATTGTGACACTATACGATGTAAAATTTGGGATAATGGCTAGTATCTTTGCACTGCCTTATTTACCTGATATGCTTTCTTTAATTTTTATGATTTTTGTAATGGCCGCATTTTTATATAATAAATTTGTTAAAGATAGTTATAATAAGGGAAATGTTTTAACTAAACACCCTATTGATGTACCTATAGCTTTATATGTTTTAATTATAATTATAGCTACTATAACTTCTATAGATCCAGTTGGCAGTTTTCGGGATTTAGCGATACATTTGGTATCTATTGGATTTAGTTTTGTAATAATAAATTCTATAAAGAATAAGAAAGATTTGAATATGGTACTTGTAACAATAGTTGCTACTGCTACACTAGTATCTTTATTTGGGATATTTCAACATAGATTTGGTGTAACAATGGAAGAAGGTTGGATAGATAAAGCTAGTAATCCAGATTTAATAGCAAGAGTTTTCTCTGTCTTTGGGAATCCAAATATAATGGCAGAGTATTTGATTATGATAATTCCAATTTCCTTAGCTTTATTCTGGGATACAAGAAAATTTACCAAGAAAATTTTCTTTTTAATCATTACTTTAATACTTACTATAGGATTATTGTTAACTTATTCAAGAGGTGGATGGGTAGGCTTTGCATTTAGTATATTTTTCTTTATATTTCTTGTGGAAAAAAGATTGTTGCTTTTAGCAATTCCTTTAGTCTTATTATCCTTATATTTTCTTCCACCATCTATTATGAATAGGATAATGACTATTGGCAAACTAACTGATTCATCAAATTTTTCTAGGCTGAAAATATGGGAAGTAACATTAGAAATAATAAAAGAGAATTGGATGATTGGAGTAGGTTTTGGTTATCTACCATTTAAACAGGTTTTTGATAGTAAAACAACTATGGGTATGCAACATTCACACAATACTTATTTAGAAGTTTTAGTAGAGCTAGGTATTGGTGGATTTATAATATTTACCTTATTAATATTTTTATTTTATAAATTTGGAATAAAGAAATTGTCCAGTGAAGAGGATAGATATACAAAGATAATGTTAGCTGGAGTATTGTCTGGAATTTCCGCTTTATTAGTCCATGGTTTGGCAGACAATGTTCTCTATATGCCTAGAATTATTATTACATTTTGGACTGTAATGTCTTTTGCTTCTGTTATGATACGTACTTCAAAAAGCAGGTGATTTTATGAATAGTATTAAAATATTTGGGGTAATGATAGATAAAGTTACTTTAGAAGAGGCCACAAAATTAGTAGAAGAATTTTTAAAGGGAAATGAATTAAAAACTATTTACACTCCAAATACTGAAATAGTCATGAAAGCTAAAGAGGACGAAAGACTAAAAAAATTAATTAATAAAGGTAGTTTAGTAATACCTGATGGTATAGGTCTTATTTATGCAGCAAAAATAAAGAAAAGGCCATTGCCACAAAGAGTTACAGGCTTTGATCTCTCTATAAATATGATAGAATTAGCTAATAAGAAAAAATTAAGTATATACTTATTAGGAGGAAAGCCTGGAGTATCTGAAGAAGCAGCAAAGAATATAGTAAAAAAATATCCAAATGTAAAAATAGCAGGTTATCAACATGGCTATTTTAAAGAAGAAAAAGAAATTATAAGTAAGATAAATGAAAGTAATCCTGATATTTTATTTGTAGGTTTAGGTTTTCCAAAACAAGAAGTATGGATAGATACAAATAAGGGTAAGTTAAATTCTAAGGTAGTTATTGGTAACGGTGGTACAATGGATATACTAGCTGGAAAAGTTAAGAGAGCTCCCGAAATTTATCAAAAATTAGGTTTGGAGTGGTTTTATAGGCTTCTTAAGGAGCCGTCTAGAATAAAAAGACAAATAGTAATTCCTAAGTTTATACTGCAAGTTATTTTTTCTAAAAATGTAGTGGAATAAAAGGAGTCATAGACAATGGCAAAAGAAAAGTGGTATAAGACGATAATTTGTTATTTTGGAATAGGAGCAGGAGTATTTTTAATGGCAATTTCTTTGAATTTTTTCTTAGAGCCTAATACTATTGCTCCAGGAGGAGTTACAGGTATAGGAATTATTCTTAAAAAGGTTACAGGATTTCCAGTGTATTTAACAAATTTGGTTATTAATATTCCTTTGTTTATAATTGGAATTATGATATTAGGTAAGGCTTTTGGGGCTAAAACTTTATTTGCTACTGTAGGTCTTTCTTTCTTCCTAAAATATGTGCCTTATGAAGTGTTGACAAAAGATTTATTATTATCTGCTATATTTGGTGGAGTCATAATGGGTGTAGGTTTAGGTATTGTGTTTAAATTTGGAGGAACTACGGGTGGGACAGATTTGGCAGGTTCAATACTAAATAAATTTTTCCCAGGTTTAAGTATTGCAACCTTTATGATGTTAATAGATTTAGTTGTAGTAGTTGCAGCAGGAATAGTAGATAAGAAAATAGAGACTGCTTTGTATTCAATAATATCTTTATATTTAACAGCTAAAATAATTGATTTAATCTTAGAAGGTTTAGGGTATATGAAAGCTTTTTTAATTATTACAGAAAAGCCAGAGGAAATAAGTCAAGCAGTAATAGAAGACTTAAACAGAAGTGTTACCTTATTTAAAGGCAAGGGTATGTATACAAAAGAAAAGAAAGACATGTTACTTTGTGTTGTAAATAGATCACAGTTTACAAAGTTAAAAGAAATAGTAACTGTAATTGATGAAAAAGCCTTTATAATGGTAACGGAAATGCATGAAGTTATAGGTGAAGGATTTAAGGAAATAAAAAATATATAGGAGGGATATTTGTGGATAAATATAAGGAGTATAAAACTATTGCCAATAATTTAAGAGTTAATATAATTAATATGCTTTATGAAGCACAATCTGGCCATCCAGGAGGTTCGCTATCAGCCTGTGAAATTCTTACTGCCCTATACTTTAAGGAAATGAAGGTTGATCCAGAAAATCCAAATTGGGATGAGAGGGATAGATTTATATTATCTAAAGGACATGGGTCACCAGTTCTTTATTCTGCCTTAGCTGAAAGAGGGTATTTTCCAAAAGAGGAGTTAAACAGCTTTAGAAAAATTAATTCTATGCTTCAAGGACACCCAGATATGAAAGATATACCTGGTGTAGATATGACTACGGGATCCTTAGGACAAGGTATTTCTGCGGCTAGTGGAACGGCTTTAGCTGGAAAGTTAGATAGGAAGGATTATAGAGTATATGGCTTAGTAGGAGATGGAGAAGTCCAAGAAGGTATTGTATGGGAAATGGCCATGTTTGCAGCTCACTATAAATTAGATAATCTTACAGTGTTTCTAGATCATAATGGATTGCAAATAGATGGTAAGAATGAAGATATTATGAATATAGAGCCAATTGATGAAAAGTTTAAAGCTTTTGGATGGCATGTAATAACTATTGATGGTCATGACTTTGACGAAATATTTAATGCAATAGATGAAGCAAAAAATACAAAAGATAAACCTACTATGATTTTGGCAAAGACTATTAAAGGAAAAGGTGTCTCTTTTATGGAAAATCAAGTAGGTTGGCATGGAAAGGCTCCTAATGAAGAAGAAAAGGAAAAAGCTTTAGAAGAACTAGGAGGTGGAATAAATGGTTAAGATGATGTCGACCAGAGATGCTTATGGTGAAGCTTTAAAGGAATTAGGACTAAAGAATAAAGATGTAGTTGTATTAGATGCTGATCTTTCAGGGTCTACTAGAACTGGAGTATTTAAAGAAACTTATCCAGATAGATTTTTCAATGTAGGTATAGCTGAACAAAACCTTATGGGTACAGCAGCAGGCTTAGCATCTACCGGTAAAATACCTTTTGCTAGTACTTTTGCAGTTTTTGCTACAGGGAGGAGTTATGAAATAATTAGAAATTCTATATGCTACCCAAAATTAAATGTTAAAGTTGCAGCTACCCATGCAGGATTAACAGTAGGAGAGGATGGTGCTACTCACCAAGCCTTAGAAGATTTAAGTCTTATGAGATCC
>DATGTQ010000086.1 GCA_035301805.1 Tissierellales bacterium | reverse complement strand
ATATATCTATTTTCGGGAGTGAATTTATGCATATTCATAATATAACTCTCCTATATATAAATAATTGACTATATTACTTATTTCGACAAATATATTAATATTCCTCTATTAAAATCCTTGAAAAAAGAAAGTATATATTATATAATATTAGGTACAGATAAATGAATATTTAGAAAATTCTCTTATGTCACTTGTTTATTCAGATGTGAGGCAATGTATAAATGTCGTCATAAACAGGGTCAATAGGTTTATTTAATATTCCTATGGGCTTGTTTTTTTATTTTTTATTAACATTTAATGGTATTTGAGGTGATTCAATAGAATTTATATTAAGGTTTTAATTTTTTATTTTTAAAAACAAAAGGAGGTAGTATCTATGATTTTTGGTATATCCCCAATTTTTGCTTTAGTTCCGTTAATTATTTATATAATTTTAGCTTTTAAGGATATTAATGCAATTTTAAATGTTGTAATCTGTGTTTTATTAAGTGCTATTATGACAAAGCAGCCTTTAATGGAAATGGGTGATGTAATTGGTGAGGCATTAGGTTCCTTTTTAGCCATGATAGGATTTATTATAATGTTAGGTTCTGCTTTAGGTGAAGTTTTAAAGAAAACAGGTGTAGCAGAATATATAGTATTAACCTTTATGAAAAAAATAGGGATTAATGATGAAAAAAAGGCAATTTTAGCAGTTATGATCAGTTCTTGTATTTTAGTAGCATTACTTGGTACTCTTGCAGGAGCCAATGCTATTATAGCACCAATAGTTATTCCTTTAGTAGCAGCCATTGGAATAACCCCTTCTACTTTAGCCGCTATTTTTCAAGGAGCAGGTGCAACTGGATTATTTATAGGACCTTATTCACCTCAAGTTGTGACTATAATGGAGGTTACAGGAATTAGTTATGGAGTATATCTATCAAGTGTAGGTTTACCATTAGCTATAGTTTGTTGGGTAGTAACTTTTGTAATGGCACAAAGAATTCAAAATAGGACAAGAAATGTATATGTTTATGAAGATGTAGAAGAGCCAGATAAAAATTATAATCCGACTATAGAAGCTAAAAAAGCTACAATAGTATTCTTTGTTTCACTTCTTATAATGGTTATCTATGGAATTATTAATCAAGGTGGTTCATCTTATGCCATTGTTGTAATGTTTGTAGCTGCAATTCTTACAGGAGTTTTTGGTGGCTTAAATTTAAATACTATATTTGAAACAATGGTAGAAGGTGCAGAAAGAATGGTATCTCTTTTCATTATGTTTGTTTTATTCTATCCTTTTATAACTTTTATTTCTGAAGCTGGTGCTTTTGACGCTTTAGTAGAATTACTTAAACCATTACTAGCATCAGAAAGTCCAATATTATTTTCTCTAATTGCTACATTAACAGGAATATTCGGTATTGGTGGTGCAGCTGCTGCCCAAACTGTTGTAATGGATAATATGTTTGGTCCTTTAGCTGACAATATAGGGATTTCAATAACTTTATGGGCTATGGTATTATTAGTAGGTTCTCAAATAACATCCTTTGCTTATCCAGAGGCAGATATGCTTGGACAAATGGGTCTTGCTAGATCTAAAGATTTAAAGAATATGGTAAAGTTTGGTGTAACTCTTACTGTTTCAACTATTATTTTAGTAATAATTAGATCTTTCTTTGGTTAATTTGTATAATTAGGAGGGAAGTATATGGATTTAAAAAAGAAAATAGAAAGTATTATAGAAGAAACAGAAGCTAATGTAGGAGTAGCAATAAAAGATTTAAACAATCAAGGGTTTTTATTAATAAATGAAGAAAAAGTATTTCCTTCAGCTAGTTTAATAAAATTATTTATACTTGCTGAAGTTTGTAAACAAGTAAAAGAAGGGAAAATAAAATTATCAGAAGAAATAACTTTAACTGATGAAGTTAAAGTAGGCGGAGATGGTATATTAAAAGAATTAAATTCGGGACATAATTTTACTATAGAAGAATTAATAACTTTAATGATTATTCTAAGTGATAATACGGCTACTAATATTATTATTGATTTAATAGGTATGGAAGTTGTTAATGATTTTATAAAAGGCCTAGGATTTGATTCTACAACATTACAGAGAAAAATGATGGACTCTGAAGCTGTAAAAGCTAATAAAGAGAACTTTACTAGTGCTAAGGATATATTAACTATACTAGACTTACTATATAAAGGGGAACTTATTGATGAGGAAAGTTCTGCTTTTATGATAGATATTTTAAAGAGACAACAGGTAAAAGGCCGGTTAGATTTATATTTACCTGAAGATACTATTATAGCTCATAAAACTGGTGATTTAGATTATTTAGAGCATGATGTAGGTATAGTTTATTCAGAAAACAATCCTTATATAATTTGTGTATTGACAAATGAAAATATATCAAATAAAGATGGGAGAGAAATTATAGGTAAGGTATCAAAAGTAGCTTATGAAACTTTTTCAAAGAAGGAGTAGAGTAATGGAATTATATGATAGAGACACAGTATTTATAGTAGGACATGGTAAAACTAATAAGGAAAACGCTATAACAGAACAATTTAAAATATTTTTTATAGGATTTGTAGTAGATACTAAAACTGATGAGATTATTGATATTTCATGTACTTCAACAATACCAACTACTAGAAAATTTGTTTCTAGTTTATTTATAGGTAAAAAATTTGATAGATATAATAAAGATTTAGAACAAGAAATAACTAGAAGATATTTTGGTTCTTCCCAAAAGGCAATAGTTATTGCTTATAAAGATGCATTAAAAAAATATAGCGAAGTTAAAGAAAAATATTATTAAATTATGAATTATTTATATTGAAAACAAAATAGCATAACAGAGGCAAGATGTTGAACATGCTTTTTTAAAGTGGAGGAGGCACAAGAATGAAAATTACGGATATAAAACTTGGCCATATATTAGTTCCACTTAAAAAACCCTTTAAAACTGCTTTAAGAAGGGTTGATAGTGTGGAAAATGTTGTAGTAAAAATTGAAACAGATAGTGGACAGGTTGGATATGGGGAAGCACCACCAACAGGAGTAATAACAGGTGATACAATAGGTTCAATAATAGGTGCAATAGAAGAACATATAAAAGTATTATTAATAGGAATGGATATTGAAAACTTAGAGGGAATAATGTTTAAATTAGACAATTCCTTAGTGAAAAATACTAGTGCAAAAGCTGCAATCGATATAGCTATTTATGATTTATATGGACAATTGTATAATGTACCAGTTTATAAGTTATTAGGAGGATATAGAAAAGAAATACCTAATGATATAACTATTAGTATAAATGATCCAGAAGAAATGGCAAATGATAGTATTAATGCTGTAGAACAAGGCTATGAAACTCTAAAAATTAAAGTTGGTAATAATTTAGAATTAGATTTGAAACGGATGCAAGCTATTCGAGATGCTGTAGGATATGATGTCAATTTAAGAATTGATGCAAATCAAGGGTGGAGTCCTAAAGAAGCTATATTTATTATTCGTAAAATAGAAGATTTAGGGTTAAATATTGAATTAGTAGAGCAACCAGTAGAAGCCAGTGATATTAAAGGGCTGAAAATGGTAACTGATAATGTTATAACTCCAATTTTAGCTGATGAAAGTGTATTTTCTCCAAAGGATGCTATGACTATTATTCAGATGAGAGCAGCTGATTTAATAAATATAAAATTAATGAAAACAGGTGGCATTCACAATGCATTAAAAATATGTTCTATGGCAGAAGTCTATGGAGTAGAGTGTATGTTAGGATGTATGCTTGAATCTAATATAAGTGTTACTGCTGCTGCCCACTTAGCTGCTGGTAAAAGTATAATTACAAAATTTGATTTAGATGGACCTATATTATGTAAAGAAGATCCTATGGAGGGAGGAGCAATTTTTAAGGGTAATAAAATTGTAGTAACAGATGAGCCTGGTTTTGGATTTAAAAAAATTCACGAAACTAACTATAAAGAAATAATTTAGTTCCTAAAATTGCCTGTATGTATTTATAAATCAAGATGAAAATACATAATAGGCTAATGAAGCTATTGAAAAAAGTAGCTTTTATATTCAACCTTTTTATTCTACTCTAAATTTTCACCATTAGATTCTATCACTTTTTATACCAATAGAAGGAGTCTTTTCTTATTCTTTCTAATGTTCCATTTCCTTCATCATCTTGATCTACGTATATGAATCCATATCTTTTAGACATTTGAGATGTTCCACAGCTTACAATGTCTATACATCCCCAAGTTATATACCCTAATTATTCTTGTCGTTTGTCGATATATTATTATTTTAGTTCCTGAGATTGCTTGCATGTATTTATGGATTAAGATAAAAATAGATAAAAACTTTTAAAGGCATATGAATTATTCTATAATAGGAGATTTTTTGATAGTTATGAACAAATGCAGAAGTCATTTGTTTGACTTCCTTAGAGTTATTTATATATATTTATTTCAAAGAAGCTAACGGTTTCTCCATTTTATGATATAATTATATATAGGAATTAAATGTAGAAAATTGAATTAATTGATAAAAACATAACAAATATAAAATGCCATTTTACGGGGAGAGGATAAAAGTGGATAGCTTATGCACTAAGGACGATACTATAGGGGGTATTGATGAGCTTAAATTACAAAATGAAGTTTGGGAGATCATATTTGAAAATGCTTCTGATTGCATTGTTGTTGTAGATCCAGATGGCTATGTGGTTATGATTAATAATGCTTATGCTAATTTTCTAGGAATTAATCCTAATGAAGCTATTGGCAGACATGTAACAGAGGTAATTGATAATACTAGACTTCATATAGTCTTAAAAACCGGTAAGACTGAAATGGGGCAAATACAACGGATAAAGAACAATGATTCTGTGACTTTGAGAATCCCTATAAAAAAGAACAATAAAGTTATTGGTGCTATTGGAAAGGTTATATTTAAAGATGTAAGAGAAGTAGAATTACTATATAGGAGCTTAGAATCGGCAAAAAAGGAACTATATCTTTACAAAGAGCGCTTTAAAAAAGTTAAAGGTGATTATTATGCAATTGATAATATTATAGGCAAAAGTTTGGAGATGCGTAAGTTAAAAAGTATGGTAACAAAAGTAGCAAATTCTGATTCAACAGTATTGATAACTGGTGAAAGTGGGACTGGTAAAGAAGTTTTTGCTAATGCAATCCATGAAACAAGTGATAGAAGGGATAATAATTATATTAAAATTAATTGTGCTGCTATTCCATCAAATATACTGGAATCGGAATTATTTGGATATGAAGATGGAGCGTTTACTGGAGCAAGACCAGGGGGAAAGGTTGGTAAAATTGAATTAGCCAACAATGGGACCCTATTCCTTGATGAAATTGGAGATATGAGTTTTGATATGCAAGCTAAGATACTACGTGTATTACAGGATAAAGAAGTTGTAAAAGTAGGAGGCCATGATCCTAAAAAAGTAAATGTGAGAATAATAGCAGCAACTAATCAAAATTTAATTAAAAAAATAGAAGATGGAGAATTTAGGGAAGATCTATATTATCGTTTAAATGTAGTACCCTTTAAATTGCCTCCATTGCGTGAAAGAAAAGAAGACATTCCGTTATTATGTGACTTTTTTGTAAATAAGTACAATGATAAATTTGGCATTTATATTGAAAATATTGAAGACGAGGCTATGTATTATTTAAAAAACTATTCATGGCCTGGAAATATTCGAGAATTGGAAAACGTTATTGAGAGAATATATAATTTTATTGATACTAATATTATCAGAAAAGAACATTTACCTAAAAGAATTTTGAAAAATAATTCAATTGTCCCAGTTGGTGATCTAAAGAAAATGTTGGATGATTATGAGAAGGATCTAATAACTAATACCTTAGAATTATATGATGGTAATAAAAGTAGTGTGGCCAAAGTTCTTGGTATTAGTCGTTCTAATTTATATCAAAAGCTTGAAAAGTATCAAATTGACAATCATTAATAACAAAGAAGTGTCATAAAAAGCTACGGTGTATAGAATTCTATACACCGTAGCTTTTTATGTAAAAACTATGGTATATGTTCTTTTCTTATTTTAGAGTGTATAAAATCATGTAATTTTTAACTATAGGAACCTTTATTTCAAGCCATTTAGACTTGGCACACCTTTTGCAACATAATATAGTTAATACAAAAAATTGTTTATATTATATGAGGAGTGATTAGTATGTCAGATCTTTTTCTAATGCCAAAGTCTATAGTTTCAGGACAAGATGCATTAAAGGAATCTATGGAACATATTAAAGGACTTGGAAAAAAGGCTTTAATAGTAACAGACGAAACAATGGTAAAGATAGGTACAGTATCAAAACTTGAAAAAGCCCTCAATGAAAATCAAATTGAATTCTTTGTTTATGATGGTGTTAATGGGGAACCTATTGATGAAATGATAGATGAAGGGAAAAGGTTATATTTAGAAAATAACTGCGATTTTTTAATAGCAACAGGTGGAGGAAGCCCTATTGATGCAATGAAAGCAATAGGTGCTATGTTGACTAATGAAGGAAATATAGTTGACTATAATGGTAAGGTTATCCCTAATCCGCCACCAAATTTAGTTGCTATTCCAACAACAGCTGGAACAGGTTCTGAGGCTACAAAATTCACTATTATTACTGATAGTGTCGATAATATTAAAATGTTACTTGTAGGTCCAGACTTAATACCAACATTATCAGTAATAGATCCAGAATTGACAATGACTGCCCCACCAACTGTTACGGCAGCAACAGGAGTAGATGCTCTAACTCATGCAATTGAAGCTTTTACTTCTAGAAAAGCTCAGCCTATGAGTGATATTTTTGCTATATCAGCAATAAAAAGAATCTATAATAATATACTACCTGCTTATGAAGATGGAAATAATATTGAGAGCAGAAATGAAATGTCGTTGGCAGCGTTAGAGGCTGGAATAGCTTTTAGTAATGCCTCAGTAACTATTGTTCATGGTATGAGTAGACCAATAGGAGCACTCTTTGGAATTGCTCATGGATTGTCTAATGCTATTCTTTTAGAAGAATGTTTAAAGTTTATAAAAGAAGGAGCAGTTGAAGAATTTGCGTTTTTAGCTAGAGAATTAGAATTAGTAGATAAAAATATAGATGATACAAAAGCAGCAGATATATTTGAAGAATCCATAATTGATTTAATAAATAAATTAAACATACAAACACTTGAAGAATATGGTGTAGATAAAGAGGTGTTTAACGATAGTCTTGATAAGATGGCTACTGATGCTTTAGCAAGTGGAAGCCCTGGAAATACTCAAAGAATTCCAACTAAAGAAGATATAATTAAGATCTATAAAAAGTTATGGGTGTAAGATAAATTATAGGATCTGGTCTACAAATTATTGTAATAAGTTTAGATATTAATAGTATTTATGATAATTTGTAGACTAGTATTTATTAGTTTATAAAAGGATAATGTGAGATATAAGGAGGAGTGTAATGTTTGATATATGGATTCTTGTAATTGCTCTGGTATTATTTACTATATTAGCATTTAAAAGAGTAAGCGCTCTTATATTAGGACCACTTGTATCTATATTTGTTATAGTCACTGCAAGATTACCTCTTTTTGATTCGCTATTAGGACCTTATATGGAATCCGCTGCAGATTATGTTCAAAATTTCTTTCTAGTATTTTTTGTAGGGGCAGTATTTGGTTCTATAATGCAAGAAACAAGGGCTGCAGAGTCAATAGCTCATGCACTATTAAAAGTAACCAAGGGGAAATTTGTAGCACCTTTAATAATGACAATTACAGGGCTATTAACATATGGCGGAATAAGTGGATTTGTAGTATTTTTTGCTATATATCCTATTGCAGTTCAATTATTTAAAAATACTGATATATCTAGAAGATTAATACCAGGAGCTATATCTGCTGGAACATGGACATGGTCAATGACTGGACCAGGTAGTCCTTCTATACAAAACGTTGTTGCAATGAGGTATTTAGGGACAAGCCCTACAGCGGCATTTTTACCAGCTACAATATCAGCTATAGCTCAATATGTACTGATTTTTACCTGGTTAGAATATAGAACTCGTTCGCTGACTAAAAAAGGATATACTTTCTACGAAGATCCAACTATTAAAAGATATGTAGATAATGGTGAGGAAACTAAAATTGAAGATTTACCTAATCCGATAATTTCTGCTATTCCGGCTATATTAATTTTAATATTCTTTAATATAGTGAAGTTACCTGTGGAAGGTGCAGTTACGATAGGGATATTATCATCAATAGTTCTTTTGTGGAAATATATTGATGGAACAGATAAATGGATAGATACTTTAAATAAGGGAGCCACAAATTCAGCTACAGCTATTTTAAATACAGCTATAGTCGTGGGATTTGCAGGTGTTGTGAAAGAGACACCTGGTTTTGAAAGATTAATTAATTGGTTAATTAATATGGATATGTCTCCTATGTTTTTTGTAGCTATAACTGTTGCAGTAGCAGCAGGAGCAGCTGGCTCAGCTTCAGGGGGGTTGGGAATTGCTTTTGAAGCTTTAAAAGGGACCTATGTTGCTATGGGCATTAATTTAGAATATGTACATAGGATTGCTGTAATTGCGTCTGGAACGTTTGATTCATTACCACATCAAGGAGCTCAAATTACACTACTTGGTATATGTGGTCTAACCCACAAGGAAGGATATTTTGACATAGCAATTACACAAATATTAATTCCTATACTAGTTTTAATGGCTATAACTATACCTATGGCAATGTTAGGGTTATAGTTTATATAAATTTTATTTAACTTAATAAGGAGTGGTATAAATGGCAACATTAGAAGAACAAAAATATGTAGGTGAATTAATTGAGAGGGCAAGAAAAGCTCAAAAGATTGCTGAAGGATATGACCAGGAAAGAGTAGATCATTTAGTAACAGCAATTGTATGGAATATTGTAAAACCAGGAACTATTGAAGAAATTTCAGAACTTGCTGTAGAAGAAACAGAACTTGG
>DATGTQ010000085.1 GCA_035301805.1 Tissierellales bacterium | reverse complement strand
AAAGAGGATAGCAAGCATACTATCCTCTAAAATGTCTTCGTTTCTTGATGTTTCTAAGTTATATTTAATATTTTACAAGAAAGTAGCAATTTAATGACTAAATGAGAAATTTAAACTGGACTTTTTCAGTGGTCTCGGACCATCCCCACTGACTCAGAATGTGGGTCAAGGGGACGGCCTTCAACGACTCACTTTTCTGACATTCTTTGTGATTTTTCACTACACTTTCTTACAGCAGACATAATACTATGTCTAAATTTTGTCTCTTCAAGGGCTTCTACTGCTTCTATAGTAGTTCCAGCTGGTGAACAAACCATATCTTTTAATTCTCCAGGGTGAATACCTGTTTCTAAAACCATCTTTGCTGACCCTAATACTGCTTGAGAAGCAAATTTATAAGCTTTCTCTCTAGGCATGCCCTGTAGTACTCCACCATCTGCCAAAGCTTCAATAAACATAAATACATAAGCAGGTGAAGATCCACTTATGGAGGTAAAGGCATGAATTAAACTTTCATCCATAACTTCCGCTTTCCCAAAACTTTCAAATATTGATTTTACTTCCTCAAATTCTATATCAGTAATTTCATTACTTGGCATCAATGCAGTCATACCTTCTCCTACTAAAGCCGGAGTGTTAGGCATAGCCCTCACAACTTTTATATTCTTACTAAATTCCTTCTGGGTAGTTGCAATATCTATTCCTGCCGCTATTGTTACGACTATTACATCTTCTTTTACTTCATCTTTAATCTCTTCTATAACTTCCGAGTATTTATCTGGCTTTACTGATAAAAATAATATATTAGCGGATTTTGCAACCTTTATATTATCATTAGTAATTTTAACTTTATATGTATTTTTTAAATCTATTAATTTTTCATCTGATGGATTAGAAACAAATATATTATTAGATGGAATTAGTTTAGAATTAATAATACCACCTATTATTGCCTTTGCCATATTTCCTGCTCCAATGAAACCAATTGTCTTATTCATATAAATTCTCCTTTTTTATGTCCTATTTCTACAAACTTTTTAATGCTTTGCATCTTCATCATCTATAAGTTAAACCAATGCAATATAATTTAAATTATATTAATACCTACCACTCTATTTTTTTTACATCAAATATATTCTCACCGATAATTGTTTTTATAGGTCCTTTTAATACTTGTTCTTTACCATTTGATTTTATTCTTAAAAATTTTTTATGTATAATTACATTTTCTATTTTTATTACATTCATAGGATCAAAAGCTGTAATTTCAAAACCTTCTTCTAAAATATTCCCTTTATTGTTCTTTTCAAATTCCTCAAAAACAAAATCCCTATCTTTATTCCATTTTATAATACATTCTTCTATTTCTTCTTGTTTATAGTCTATATCATTATAATCACACACTTCAATATCTAAAATATTTAATTCATTAAATACAAAATCACTTAAGTATAATTGGCTAATCATAAATTTGCTAGTCCAATTTGAAATATATTTATCTGCTATTAAACCTAGCAATAATCCTTGATTATAAGTACTATGTCTAACCTTTAAATTCCGCTGGTTAATATCTGTAAAGCCTTTTATTAAATCTTTTAAGATCTTATTATTACTATCTTTAACTAATTGATCATAGGCTTTAAATTCCACGTACACCGCTGTTCCTTCAACGCTTTCTATTGCTTTTTCATATTTAATAAAGTCACCTATTAATTTTTCTCTTTTAGTTCTTAGACTAAAATAATTTGATAGATATTCTTTTCTTTTTCGTTCATCTTTTTCAAAGACACTATCCATAAGATATTTTCTTTCTAGCATACGCAGACTTATATTTTCTTTAGTAATAGGATAATCTAACCCTTGTAGTTCATTTGGAAACCTTTTCTCATTATTTTCGTACTGAAAACAATGAAACATTTCATGAATTAATAATGAGGCTAATTTAGCATCATTTATATTTTTAGATATGGTTTTATAGTTCCATATTGCAATATATTCATCATCAATTTTTATTGCTGTATTTCCTATAAATCTTTCATCTACTATCCCAATATAGCAATCATTTTTCTTTTTTAGATCTAAATTAATATTACAGTTATCATTAATAAAAAAAATTTTCTCTTTATAGACAGCAAATTTTTTCTTAGTAAAACCTTCCCATAACTGAGTAAATTTTACTGAGTTAATCAATCTCTCTAGTCTATCCATTATCTTAATAATAACTAACACCCTCCTTTTTATAAACTATATAAACTATTAGAAGAATATAAATTACATAAGTATAATATTATTTAAGAATATATTCATTAACATTATTTCGCTTAAAATAATAATAAGCTTCCATAGAATCTTTATGAAATAATTGAAGATTCTCCTTGTTACTATTTAAATAGGATAAATAGTGAAAGATTGCTTTTTCCTTTGAATCTTTTAATGCTTCTCTAATTTCACGTACTAATTTTCTAGACCAATCTGCTTTCCAGCTAAGTTTATCTGCCAAAAATACTTCAATTTCTGTAATACTAGGATTTTTTCTTGAAGTTGTATGATATCCTATAGCTTCCAATATAATTCTATTTTTTATATTAAATACTTTTTCTGCAATAAAGGCCGATACCTTCTGATGCAAAATAGAAGGTACTTGTTTTTCCTCTTCACAAATATGAATGTTATTTTCTATACAAAATCGAATTATGTGGTTATTTTGAACTACCCGTCCTAAATCATGACAATAACAGGCTACTTCACTCCCTTCCTCAATATATCCAAATTGTTGTTGAATATTATATAGTTCTTCAATAACATTTAGTGTATGTCCATATACATCTTGCTTATCATACTTTAAGAAATATACTTTAATATCTTCCTAAAAATCACCTGTAATTTTAAATTTTAAATAATCATCCATGCAGAAAATCACCCTTTATAATCTAATGATATCAATAAGGCTCTGCATTTTTACTTCCCTATAACTGTTCTGTAAACCTTTGGCCTTCTTCTTCTAACTGGTTTCGCATCTATCTCAACCTTTAAATCTTCATCTCCTGCAACCATAATTCCAAAAGTATTTTCTGCTAAATTTACAGCCTGGACCCTACTATCAATAATTTCTATATTTCTATTGGATATTATATTAGCCGTTGAAGTATTAATATTTATTCTATCACAATTTTCTGTTAAAATAATATATACTTTTTCTATTTTCTCTTCTTTAACCTCCTTCATTAAAGGTCTACCTAAAATAGATGATAAATGTTCCTTGGATTTATACAATATGTCAGTGTGATTCCCCTCTAGAATTATTTTATTACCACCTAGATGGCCTATTGTACTACGGGTGGTTACAGTACCGTCACCATAGTTTGTTTTATATATATTTATAGGTTTCCCATCTGCCCATTTTATTTTTCTTCTACCTTTCCTATTTATATCTACTATAAATTCCTTATTCGTATAACTTCCTTTTCCACTTATAATAAATAATTTACTTTGATCTACAGGTCTATTTTCTAACCCATTTAGAAAACTATTATTAATAGACATACCCTCAATGGAAACACCCTTTTTAATCCTATTATCTTCCCAAAATAAATAATCCCCATATCCATAACTAGGCAATAAATCCTTAGCAACAGGAAACATACCTCTCAGAGCTTCTATATGATTAGCATCCTTAAATAAATCATAATAAAGTATGAACCCCAATTTTAATCCGTTATAGAGGAGATTATCCTCTACCTTTGAATAAGGAACCTCCCCCCCGCTCCAGAAATAATAAGCATTTATAGCACCTAAGTTTGGGGTTCCTATCATAATTAGTTTTTCAACAGAATAGGGGTTGAAATAGCTCATATATGCTCTTCCCAATAATCCCCCTAAACTATGTCCTATAATTATTACTTTATCTTTTCCTGTTTTCTTTTTAGCTTTTTCTACATCTGAAAATAAATATTTTTCTACTGAATCTAATACTGATTTTTTCCAATCATAATGGGAGATAAATAAATCTACACCTTCTTCATACCCCATAGAATTTAATATTTCTATAAACGGGGTGTAAACCCTTTCAGCAAATCCAAAGGAAAAATCTCCAGTTCCCTTTATTACATCGTTACCTAAAGAACCAAATAGTCCTGGTACAAAAACTATAGGATAATCCATCATAACCCCTCCTTTCGCCTTTATACCAGGATATTCATTTAATTTATGAAATGTTCTATTTTATATTGAGCAAGGGCTATATCCACAGTCTTGACATTCTGCACAGCCTCCGCTATGGATTAAAGTTCCTCCGCACATTGGACATGTATCGGGATCTTCTTTCATTTGTTCTGCTGCTAATTCGTCAATTTCCCTTTGTAATTCTTCAATCTTTTCCATTGGACTTAAATTATCTTTATTGGTAATCAGTATTCCCTCTCTAGCACAACCATCCCTATATATTGTAATACCTTTAAGCTCTTTCTCCCAGGCATAAATATATAAATCTTCCACCTCTTCTACAGTAAATTTATTAGGAACATTAACTGTAGAAGATATACTAGCATCAATATACTGTTGCCAAGCCGCTTGAACTTTTATTCTATCTTTATAATTTAATGTTGAAGTAGTTACAAAAAAATCTGGTAAATCTTCTTCTTTAGACAGATTATTTTTATCCATATATTCCTTAACTATTGGAGTAAATACCTTATAATAAGTATCTTCATGGTGCAAAGATTCTGACTTCCTAGTATATGATGTTTGAAATATTGGTTCCACTCCATTGCTACAACCAATTAAAGTAGATATACTTCCAGTAGGTGCTATAGTTAAAAGCTGGCTATTTCTAAGTCCATATCTTTTGATTAGTTCTAATACATCTTCATTGGCATTAGATAATAAAAATGGTGAATTTAATATAGCCTCCTCATTATATCTAGGGAATGGTCCATATTCTTTCCCTAATAAAGCCGATTGTCTTAAGGCTTCGTTTACTAATACTTTCCCTATTTGATGAATTAAATCTATAGATTCATCACTACCATATTTTACTCCCATTTTAATAAACATATCTGCTACACCCATAATACCTAATCCTATCTGTCTTAATTCCTTAGACATTTCCCTTTGTTGTTCCAATGGATGAAGATTCATATTCTCATCCAATACTTCATTTAAATATATAACTCCTTCTCTTACCATTTCGCCAAATCTTTTAAATTCGAACTTTGCATCTTCCGTAAACTCATTTCTAACAAATTCACTTAGATTAATAGAAGATAAATTACAACTACCAAAAGCAGGCAGAGGCTCTTCTGCACAAGGATTTACTCCAGCAAACTCAAAGCTTTCATCTTCACTCATTAAATGCCATGAATTTATACGACCTGTATACAATATACCAGGCTCTGCCATATTCCAATTGTTCTCGGCTAATTTCCTAAACATTTCTTTAGCACTAACTTTTTTAGAAATTACTTCACCAGTAGCTTGAACTTTAAAGTATAATTCATATTCCCTGTCTTCCTCAACGGCTTTCATAAAATTATCATCTATATTAACTGATATATTAGCATAGTTTACCTTATCTAAGGAGTTTTTAACATCAATAAACTCTTCAATATCTGGATGATTAGAATACAAGTTAAGCATGAGTGCCCCTCGCCTACCTTTCATACCAATTAATCCAGTAACTAATGAGTAAAGATCCATAAAAGAAACTGCTCCTGTAGTAGTATTTGCAGCATTATTTACTTTAGCTCCCTTCGGTCTTAAATTCGACAGGGTAAGACCTACTCCACCACCATAAGAATAAGTTCTAGCCATATATTTAGCAGTGTCAAATATAGCTTCTATATTGTCCTCTACCTTAGGCATGACATAACAATTACTTAGGGTTATCTTTCTACCGTGCTTATCTAGTCCCCTTCCTGCTAATATTCTTCCTGCAGGCATAAATTTTTTATCTTTTATTGCCTTTTTTATAAAATTATTCCCACCGCTAACTCTAGTTAAAAACCCATCAAAATCCTCGTATTCAAATCTATATTTTTTTTCATAAATATCTCTTTGTAAATCTGTCATTTCCCAACCATGTTTTCTAAGCCTAGCTCTTTCATCCCTATATAAAATATATTTTTTTGCTACATCGGGTCTAGCTCTCATTAGTTCAATTTCAACAAAATCTTGAATTTTTTCAATATTTACTATATCTAAACTTTTAAAACTGTTAAAAGCTCTATCAGCAATCTCTTCAGATAATGATTCATCAACCCCAATATCAGTTTCAGCCATAGCTTTGCTAATAGCTTTAACTATTTTATCTCCTTCAAATTTTACAATAGCCCCATTTCTCTTTTCTACCTTTAACATAAACTTCCCCTCCTACATCTGTATATAGTATGCTTTATTGTTTTATCTACTACATATATACAATCTATCATAAGCTTATGGCAAAATCAAAATAAAAATCAAAATTGTTCTCACTATTCTTAGACATATTATTACAAAGATTTTAGATATTGATACCTATCTTGTCCATCACATCCATATATGACGTTACCCTTTTTATTAATTTTAAAATGAAAAGTTCTAATTATCTCCAATAGAAAACCTTCTTCTTTAAAGTAACCTTTACGCCCATTAAATATACTTATTGTGAAGCTTTAAATGGTCATCAATTCCATAACTTTTTTTAAGT
>DATGTQ010000084.1 GCA_035301805.1 Tissierellales bacterium | reverse complement strand
GAGCAGCTCTTGGTATTTCTGAAAAATCCGATGGTTTAGCAATCGTTGTTTCAGAAGAAACAGGGGCAATATCTATTGCTGAAAATGGCAGTCTTGCTAGATACTTAGATGTGAAAACATTAAAACAAATATTATTAGATGTATATAAACCCAAGAAACAAAAACAAAGTTTTATTGTAAAGTGGAGGCGTAAAAATGAGCAAGGAGAAGGAGAATAATATTACCATTAAAATCTTTGCCTTAGTAATAGCTATAATTATGTGGACTTATGTAGCTAGCGAAGTTAATCCAGAAATTACAAAAGAATTTAGGAATATAGATGTAATCTTTACTAATGTTGATAATCTAGAAAATGCAGGAATTGTAGCCTTAAACCCAGAAGAAGCTACAGTAAATGTAAAATTAGCTGGCAGAAGAAGTGATATGGTTAAAATATCAGAAGATGATATTACTGCCAAAATAGATTTAGAAGGATATAGTGAAGGAACTAAGAAGGTACCTGTTGATGTAGAAATAAATAGTAGTAGAGTAAGATTAGTTGACTATGATCCTAAAGTAATTCCTTTTGAATTTGATGATATTTCTAGGAAAGAAGAAATGGTAGCCATAAAAACAGAAGGGAAGTTAGAATCAGGTTATGTTATGGGAGATATAGAGGTTAAATCTTCCTCAGTATTTCTTAAAGGACCTAAGACTTTAATGGATTCTATTTCTGAGATTGTGGCTATTGCTGATATAGCAGGAAGGACTACGGATATTAATTTGAATCTGCCTATAAAGATTTTAGATGAAAATGGAAAAGAAATAAAAGGTATTGACAAAAATCCAACTAAGGTTCAAGTATATATTCCCGTATACAAAATAAAAACTGTTCCTGTAGAAATACAGACAGAGGGTCAATTGCCTGATGATTATAATATATCAAATATGAAAGCATATCCTGGAAATGTTAAAATAAAAGGTAAAAAAGAAGTTATCGATAAAATTAATTATATACAGACAGCATCAATAAATGTAAATGATTTAATAGGAAATAATGGAGGGTATTTAGAATTAGAATTACCAAAAGGTGTAGAATTAGTTGATCCAAATGAGAAAGTTAAGATTATCTTTGACGCAAAAAAACGTGAGGATTCTGAAGAAGAAATAGAAGAAGAGCCGGTGACAGAAAAAGAACAACCGGTAGAGAAAGTTCAAACCCTATCCTTTAAATACGGTCTAGATGATGTGGAAATAAAGGGTTTAGATCCGGAGTTTCACTTAGATAGGAATGAATCTACTAATACTATAACTATTTCAGCGAAAGGACTAGAAAGTAGAGTTAGAGGATTATCAAAGAAGGATTTTACCCCAGAAATTAATCTACAAGATTTATCTGAGGGAACCCATAATGTAAAGGTGAATGTAAAAAAATTAGATGGAGTAGAATTAATAATTACACCAACAAGTATGAAAGTTGTTTTAACAAAGGATTAGGAAGGGTGATGAAATGTCAAGACCTTATATACTTGCAATAAATCCAGGTTCTACTTCTACAAAGGTGGCAATCTATGAGAAAGAGAAACTTTTAAAAGAAAATAAGATTTTTCATAGTGGAGAAATAATAGGGCAGTTTAGTAAAGTTTCAGATCAGTATGAGTATAGGCTAGATTTAATTTACAAGTGGATGGATGAAATTAATATAACTACTTCTTCCTTAAGGGCTGTTGTGGGAAGAGGTGGTTTACTAAGGTCCATACCTGGTGGGACTTATTTAGTTACGGATAAAATGTTAGAAGACTTAGGTAAAGGTATTCAGGGAGAACATGCTTCGAATTTAGGTGGTATTTTAGCTAAAGGAATAGCAGATAGGGAAAAAATTAAGGCCTATATAGTAGATCCAGTATCTGTTGATGAATTTGAGGATATTGCAAGAATATCTGGCCTAAAGGAAATTGAAAGAAGATCTTTAGTACATGCATTAAATATAAAGGCTGTCTCTTACAGGAGAGCAGGAGAGCTTGGGAAAAAATTAGAAGATTTAAATTTGATAGTAGCTCATTTAGGAGGAGGGATATCTATTGCTCCTATTAAGGAAGGGAAAATAATTGATGTAAACAACGCAGGAGAAATGGGGCCCTTTTCACCAGAGAGAGCAGGAGGTCTTCCAGTAGGAGATTTAGTAAAACTTTGTTACTCAGGAGAATATACCCATGAAAAAGTTAAAAAAATGCTTAAAGGCAAAGGTGGATTAGTGAGCTATTTAGGTACTATGGATGGAAGAGAAGTTGAGAATAAAATTGCCAAAGGAGATAAAAAAGCTGAACTGGTTTATAATGCTATGTGCTACCAAATAGGTAAGGAAATAGGGGCAATGGCTGCTGTATTAAATGGACAAGTAGAGAATATTGTACTTACAGGTGGATTAACTTATTCCAAACACTTGACAAGTTATATAAAGGATATGATAGAATTTATTGCAAAGGTAATAGTTTATCCTGGAGAGGATGAAATGGAAGCACTAAATCTAGGTGCTCTTAGAGTATTAGAGAATGTAGAGAAGGAAAAAATTTATGAAGATGAGGTGTTGTTTTAATGGCTAAAAGTTTTACTGATTTATTAAATTTAGCACAAAAAAAAGGGCCGAAAAAAATATCCGTTGCAGTTGCTGAGGATATTGATGTTCTTGGTGCAGTAAAAGAAGCTACAGAAAAAGGTATTGCTGAACCTATCTTAGTTGGAGATGAAAAAAAGATAAGAGAAATTGCAAAAGAATTAAATTTTGATTTATTGAATATTGAAATTATTAACGAAAAGGATGGGGAAAAGGCTTGTAGAAAAGCTGTATCATTAGTAAGTTCTGGGCAAGCAGAAGTACTTATGAAGGGTTTAATAGATACAGCAGTTATTATGAAACAAGTTTTAGATAAAGAAATAGGATTGAGAACTGGAAAATTAATAAGTCATGTAGTAGTTTTCAGTGTTCCTACTTATCATAAGGTACTATTTGTAACAGATGCTGCTATGAATATAGCTCCGAGTTTAGATCAAAAGAAAGAAATTATTGATAATGCTGTAGAGCTTGCTCATAGTTTAGATATTGAAGAACCAAAGGTGGCTGTTATTGGGGCAAAGGAAAAGGTTTCCAATAAGATGGAGGCAACAGTTCATGCTAAAGAATTAGAAAATATGAATAAAAGAGGAGAAATATTAGGTTGTGTTGTAGAAGGACCTTTTGCTTTAGATAATGCTATTTCAAAGGAGGCAGCTATACATAAAGGTGTGGAAAGTGACATGGCTGGAGATGTAGATATTTTATTAGTACCAAATATTGAAGCAGGAAATGTGCTTTATAAATCTTTGACTTATTTTGCTAAAGCAAAAAGTGCTGGAATTATAGCAGGAACTAAGGCACCAATAGTTCTAACTTCTAGAACAGATACTAAAGAAGCAAAACTATATTCTATTGCCTTAGGGGTTCTTAGGGCATCAAAGATTTAAAGGAGGATTAAATGAAAAAAACTTTTAGGTTACTTGTAATAAATCCAGGTTCAACTTCTACAAAAATTGCTGTCTTCGATGATGAATTAAGTATCTTTGAAGAAACTTTAAGGCATTCCGTAGAAGAACTTTCAAAGTTTGATAGAATATATGATCAATATCAATTTAGAGAAGAAATCATCTTAGGAGCTTTAAAGAAGAATAATATAGATGTGAATTCATTAGATGCAGTAGTGGGCAGAGGAGGGCTTTTAGAGCCTATAGAAGGTGGAACTTATAGAGTGAGTGAAAGAATGATTAAAGATTTAAAAGTTGGAGTATTAGGGGAGCATGCTTCTAACTTAGGTGGGATTATTGCTAATGAAATAGCTATGAGTATAGACAAGCCTTCCTATATTGTAGATCCAACGGTAGTAGATGAATTAGAGGATATAGCTAGAATTTCTGGAATGGTTGAAATAGAAAGAAAAAGTATAGTTCATGCACTGAATCAAAAAGCTGTTGCAAGAAAATTTGCAAAAAGTGAAGATAAAAAATATGAAGATATGAATTTAATAGTAGCTCACTTAGGTGGAGGAATTTCCGTGGGGGCCCATAGAAACGGCAGGATAATAGATGTAAACAATGCCCTAGATGGAGAAGGACCATTTTCGCCTGAAAGAACAGGTGGCCTTCCAGTTGGAGATTTAGCCAATCTTTGTTACTCCGGAAAGTACACTCATAATGAAATGAAAAAGAAAATAAAAGGTAAAGGTGGGCTAGTTTCTTACTTAGGTACTAACGACGCTAGAGAAGTTAGAGAGATGATTGAAACTGGTAATAATGAAGCTAAATTAATATATGAAGCAATGGCCTATCAGGTAGCAAAAGAAATAGGAAGTTGTTCAGCAGTTTTAAAAGGTGAAGTAGATGGAATAATTCTTACAGGTGGAATAGCCCATGATGAATTATTTATAGGATGGATTATAGAAAGAATTAATTTTATAAGTAAGGTTAAAGTTTATCCTGGAGAAGATGAGTTATTTGCATTAGCTGAAGGAGGATTAAGAGTTTTAAAAGGTGATGAGGAGGTTAAGGAATACTATTGGAATCCGGTGACAGTATGATAGAAGATAAAAGAGTACGAATTATAATAGGACATTATGGTAGTGGAAAAACAGAATTTAGTATAAACTATGCTGTTAAGCTGGCTAGAAATGGGAGAAAGGTTGCACTAGCTGATTTAGATATAGTAAATCTTTATTTTAGGTCTAGAGAAAAGAAGGAATTATTAAAAAAAGAAGGTATAAAGGTAATCTCTAGTTCTATTGAGGCTTCAGCAGTAGATATTCCTGCTGTATCTCCAGAAGTTTATGGTCCTTTCCAAGATGAAAGCTATGACTATATTATAGATGTTGGTGGAGACCACGTAGGGGCTAGAGCTTTAGGAAGATATTATAAATATTTGGAAGAAGATAAATATGATATGTTCTACGTATTAAATGCTAATAGGCCAGAAACTGAAACAGCAGATAAAGCTATAGAATATTTTAAGAAAATAGAGGATAATGCAAGAGCTAAAATCACTGGTATAGTTAATAATACTCATATGTTAAAAAGTACTACTGTTGAAGATGTATTAAAAGGCCAAAAACTAGCTCAAGAAGTATCAAATAAGCTTGATATTCCAATTAAATATATATCCACATTAGAAAATGTGGCAAAGGAATTACCTAAAAACATGGAGGGAGAAATCTTTCCAATAAAGCTTTACATGAGGGAAAATTGGATGCTTTAATTTAATAAAACATAAGGAGGGTTTTTGATGGCCAAAGTAAAAGGAAGAGTAACATTTGATGAAAGCCTTTGCAAAGGATGTGGACTATGTGTAAGCGTATGTCCTACAAAGATCATATCCTTAGATGATAGCAAAATAAACTCTAAAGGTTATCATCCAGCAACAATAGTGGATATGGAAAAGTGTATAGGATGTGCAAATTGTGCTATTATGTGTCCAGATG
>DATGTQ010000083.1 GCA_035301805.1 Tissierellales bacterium | reverse complement strand
GTATTTGTTCTAAATGATTTATGTCAGAATGTTTAAATATTGCCTTCTCTGCCCTACTAAGTCTCGTTCCATCAATTATAGATGCATGATTTAACTCATCTGAAATAATTAAATCCCCTTTTCCTGTTACTGCTTGGATTGTACCTGCATTAGCATTAAATCCTGATTGATAAATAAAAGCAGCTTCTTCACGCTTAAATTCTGATAATATTTTTTCTAATTCTTCATGTATTGCCATATTACCTACTATAGTTCTTACAGCTCCTGCCCCTGCACCATATTTCTCAACGGCTTCAATAGCTCCCTTTTTAAGCCTTGGGTGATTTGCAAATCCTAAGTAGTTATTAGAAGAAAGGTTTATAACCTTTTTCCCATTTAACATTATTTCCGCTTCATTTGCACCATCTAAAACCGGAAGTTTCCTATAAACTCCTTGTTCTTTCAAGTCTTCAATGCTCTTCTTTAAATAGTTAAGTTCATGGACATTGCCCACAATTATCACTCCTTAGTTAAATTAAAATTGTACATTTATAGTATAACACAAATAAGCTATATTTAATTACCGAACTTTATATCATTATATTTTAGTAATTTATATAACTCAGTTTTTACACTTTCATTCTCTTCATTTTTCAATGTTTCTCTAATAATTTCTTTAGCTATTTCCTTATCTATATTTAAAATAGCCCAGGCAGCATATTTTCTAATCATAGGGCTTGCCTCATTTTCCAACATAGATTTTAAAGTTTCTATATGCTCTTTCTTTTTCATATTTCCAAGGGCAATTATCCCATTTCTTTTTAAAATATTTTTCCCTCTCCAACTACCAGCCATTTTACCATACTTTTCTTTAAACTCTCTGTTAGACATTTTTAATATTTCTTCTATATTGACACATCCTTTAGTTTCCCTAGGAATAAAATATTCATTACTACCTTTTTTCACATCTTTATTTTTAGGGCATACCATTTGACAAGTATCGCAACCATAAATTTTCACACCCATTTTATCTCTTAATTCATAAGGGATATTGTCCTTTGTTTGAGTGAGATAAGAAATACACCTTTTTGGATTTAGTCTAAAGGGTTCCTTTAAGGCTCCAGTAGGACAAGCTTTGAAGCATAAGGTACATTCCCCGCAATGATTTTTAGCTTCAACAGGTCGAAAATCAATATCTAAACTAGTCAATATATATCCTATAAATATAAATGAACCATATTCATCATTAATAATAGAGCAATTCTTCCCATAATAGCCTATACCTGCATTTTTAGCAATTTCTCTATCTATTAATGGTCCTGTATCTACAAAATATTTATAATCAAAATCTTTTATCTTTTTTATTTCTTCTATAAGATTTTCCATTTTTTCTTTCAATACTAAATGATAGTCTATACCCCAAGAAGATTTCGAAAGACTCCCCTTTAATTTAAAGTCTACTTTTTCATGATAATCTATATTATAAGACAATCCTAAAACTATAATAGTTTTACAATTTTCTAGTGTTACTTTAGGATCTATCCTTTTATTTATATTGTCCTCTTCAAATTCTGTTTGATTCCCTTTATTTTTTCTTTCCACTATATAATCTTTTACCTGTCCCAAAGGACTACAATCTGTAAAACTAATTACATCTATATTTAATTCTTCTGATTTTTGCATAATATATTCTTTTAAATCCATTAACTCACCTTTATAATCAATCTTTTAATTTTTCTAATAACTCTATTTCTTCCTTATATCCTTCTAATTCATTTGGTGTTTCTAAATAAAATGGTAAATTCTTAAGTTGAGGATGATTAATAATATTTTTAATAGCTTCTAAACCTATAGTTCCTTCCCCAATTTTTTCATGTCTATCTTTTCTGCTATTAAATTCTTCCATACTATCATTTAAATGGATCGCTTTAAGTTTTTCTATACCAATATGTTTATCAAATTCCTCTAATACTCCATCTAAATCATTAACAATATCATAACCAGCAGAATAAATGTGACAAGTATCAAGACAGACTCCAAGCAATTCTTTATATTTTACCTTCTCGATTATTGTGCCTATTTCTTCAAATTTGTGCCCTATCTCTGTTCCACGACCAGACATTGTTTCTAAAAGTATCATAGTATTTTCGTTTCCTGTAATAATCTCATTTAAAGCATCTGCAATTCTTTCTATTCCATATTCTACACCTTTTCCTACATGATTTCCTGGATGAAAATTAAAATAATGACAAGAAGGTATCCTATCTAACCTTTCATAATCCTCCTTCATAATTGCTTTTCCCATCCCATAAATTCTATTTTTATAAGATGCTAAATTTAAAATATATGGTGCATGAGCTAATAAAGACCCAAAATTATTTTCTTTTAGTATTTCTTCCATTCCCTTTACATCATCTATATCTAAGTCTTTACTAGCAGAACCCCTGGGATTCCTCGTGAAAAATTGGAACACATTAGCATTTATACTTACTGCTAATTCAGCTGCTTTTATATATCCTTTAGATATAGTTAAATGTGAACCTATATACATATAATCATCCTTTCTAATTATGCTTTCTATTATATAATACCATATACTAATATAAACTAACTATTTCATCTTTATTAATTTATGATATAATTTATCTTGTATGATAAAATTTGTGTTATTACAAAAAGGGGAAATTCTATGTTTGCATTTAAAAAAAATATTTTTAAAAAGTTCGATTGGATTCTATTTATTACAGTCATCTTTTTAGCCATATTCGGAATCTTAATGATATTAAGTGCTACGGCAAGTTATGAAGACTCACGTTTCGTTAAGGTTCAAACTTTTTCCATGATATTAGGAATTGCTACTATGATTGGATTAGTGCTACTTGACTATAAAATACTGGGGAAGTTTTATATACCCATTTATATTGTGTCTAACTTATTACTTGTAACAGTGCTTATATTCGGTGTTGGTAAAGAGATATGGGGGGCAAAAAGAGCCCTTCAAATAGGTAGTTTTGTATTTCAACCTGCAGAAATAGCAAAGGTTGGAGTAATTATATCCTTATCAAAATTAATTGAAAAAAATAAATATGAAATAAATAAACCATCAGTATTATTAAAAATATTACTTTTTGCTGCTATACCTATGGGACTTATACTTTTGCAACCAGATTTAGGAACTACCCTTGTATTTGCTTTTTTCGTTGCAGTCATGCTTTTTGTAGCAGGATTAGATTTAAAATATTATGGCTATGTCATACTTGTTATGTTAATATGTATACCTATTTTATGGACATCTATGGAAGGATATCAAAAAAAGAGGATAACGGATTTTATAAACCAAGAAGAAGATACAAGTGACGCTAATTACCAAGCCCAGGAAGCAAAAATAGCAGTAGGTTCAGGGAAAGTCTTTGGTCGAGGTCTTTTCCGAGGAGTTCAAACCCAATATGGATATATACCAGAAAAACAAACAGATATGATTTTTGCAGTAGTTGGGGAAGAATTAGGTTTTATAGGAGGCCTAACCTTATTTATCTTATATTTCATAATGCTATATCGGCTCATTAAAATCGCTAGAGATACTGAGGATATATTTGGTTCTTTAATAGTTACCGGAATAACGGCTATGTTTCTATTCCACATTTGGGAAAACATAGGCATGACCATAGGTTTAATGCCTATTACGGGTATAGCTCTTCCCTTTATGAGCTATGGTGGTACTTTCTTATTAGTAAATATGATTTGTATTGGATTATCTTTAAGCGTGGGAGTTCATAGAGAAGGCCTTACATTTTAAATGTTTTGGCCTTTTTATA
>DATGTQ010000082.1 GCA_035301805.1 Tissierellales bacterium | reverse complement strand
ACTTTCAATTTTATCTCCTATACGATATTAGTTTATTATATAAATTTTCTGCTTCTTCTTCATTCCATATATTCATAAATAAAAAATTTAATAATATAGGATTATAATTTAAATCTAAAACCCTTTTAGCAAACTCCATTGCTGCTATTTCTCCAGCACATAATACTATACTTTTCCGTCGAAACGGTCCAATTTTTAATACTTCTACTTTTACAGTATTAGTATATAAAGATGGATTTTCCCATTCAATAGCATGAAAGACTTCATGTGCCAATATTATATCTTTTAATTTTATATCTCCTAATATATCTTTATATCTTCCCATTAACTTTTCAGCTTCCCTAATATTATCACCATATAAAAATATCTTATTAGGCTCTTCAAATACTCCCATATATATAATTAAAAGAATTATCTGTTAATTCTTCGTTTGTTAATTTCAATAAATTTTTTTAATTTCTCTTTAGTTTTCATATTTTAAATGTCGTTTTTCGCTTAATTCATTTCCTGTATTTAGGACTCCGATTTCTATAGAGTAAATACATTCCATATAATCTGAAAAAGTTTCTATTTGATAAGCCATAGTTACAGATCCTGGATCTAAATATCCAACACCTTTATCAGTTCTATAACTCGCTCTACCTCTCTTTCCTTCCATATCTTTAGTTGCTTCAACACCATCTAAAGCCTGCCTTTTTTACATTTCAAGAATTTCTTTCTCTTCTAAATCATTGTTAAATCCATCTTCAAAAGCCTTTACTGCTGGAGATATAGTATCTACCATTGTTTTCCAACCTTCTTCTACTTTACCTCTTTCCTTCATATCTTCATCCATAACCTCATAAGCTTCATAAAGTTCTTTAACACTAATTGAATCAGTGTCGCTAAGCTCTTTAGCTACAGCCATAGCTCCTACATACATACCTCTGATTGTCTTCATACCACTTAATATAACTATACTTAGTATTAAAGTCGATATATCAAAAGTAAAAGTTTCTTGGTCAATATAACCTAATTGCGGAACATATATAGCACCTGCAACTGCACAAACTATTGCAGATAAAGCAAAGACAAGCACTTTATAGTAGGTAGTATTTATACCCATCATAGTAGTTGAAACCTCATCTTTTCTTATAGACCTCATAGCACGTCCATATTTTGAATTATAAAGTCTAATACAAAAATATGTTGTTATCATTAATGTTATTACTACTAAATATATGATCCACCATTATATATAGTCAACTCATACCCAAATATAGAAGGATTAGGAATGTTTCTTATTCCTAGAGGTCCATTTGTAACAGAATCCCATATTATTACTGATCTTACTATTTCACCAAATCCTGAAGTTACTATAGTTAAATAAGTTCCAGTAACTCTTAAGGTCGGTAGCCTCATTATTATACCTACAATCCCAGTGATAATAATTGTCGCTAACAAAGCTACAAAGAAATTCAGATTGAATCTAATAGATAAAATAATAGTTGCATATATGCCAATGGCAACAAATCCTGCATGGCCTATGGACACCAATCCTGCATACCTAACTAAAATATTTAGTCCTAAAGCCATAATTGTATATATAATTATCTTAAACAATGTATTTAAAATATAAGTATTGTTATTAATAAAAAGAAATACTCAGAGTAGTATCCCAAAAATACGAGTAAAATAAATTTCATTTTTCAATTGTTTAATTTATTTATTATATTCATCCTACACCTTCCCTATAATTTTCTTACCAAATAAACCATTAGGTTTAATTATTAGAACTAGTATTAAGATTACAAATGCAATATTATCTCTAAATTCTGAACCTAATGCAGTAGCTCCCACAGATTCAATTAAACCAATTATAAGTCCACCTACTAAAGAGCCAGGCAAATTACCAATACCACCTAATACTGCTGCCGAAAGGGCTTTTAACTCAACTATATATCCCATATTAGGATAGGTCATTCCATAATAACTACTTACTAATATACTTGCGACTGCTGCAGATAATCCAACTAAAATAAATATAAAGGAAATTACAGAGTTTACCTTTATACCCACTAAGTTAGCTGCAACAATATTTTGTTCAGAAGCCTTCATCACTAAACCAATCTTGGTTTTATTTACTAATAGTACTAAAATCGTCATTAATACTATAGATATTACCAACATACCTATTTAAGTATAATTAATTTTCATTCCAATAATATTAATTGAACCACCTGGAAATAAATTTGAGAATTGTCTTCTTTGACTTCCCATTAATACTGTTAGTAGATTAGTAATTATAGTAGATATACCTATAGTCGTTATTAACGAGGTTATTCTTTCTGCATGATTCTTTCTTAAAGGTTCAAGGGCTACCTTATCTATTAAGGCTCCTACTACATCTGTATTATTTCTAAAAATATAATCTCCTACATCAGAATAATCTGGATGAGATGCAGATGGTGAGATTTCAATTATCTTATTTTGTTGATATATTGATGTAGCTGCTAAACTTACTCCTGATACAAAATGACCTATAACAACATTACTATTTTTATCACTTACTATTATATTTGCTACAGATACGGCTTCTTCTAGTGAGTTTTTATCATCAAATTGTATTATTTCTACCTTTGAATCTTTAACTCCACCTTCATCGTTTCATTCTTCTACCATTAGTTTAGTTGCATTTGAGAATCCAATACCATATTCTAAATTATCACCAATCATATGCGCAACTACTGTAATTGCGACAGAGTCTCCATCTACTGTTTTAGCTGATACTTAATAAATAACCCCCTTCTCTTATATATTTTTAATTATACGCCCTTACATAAATAATACCTATTGGTAAACATTTTCTATGTTCATATTAGACAATTATACTCATATAATAATTGATTGTGTTTCCCATTGCATACATTAATTATAGACTATTTTTTTGTCAACGTATTTGATTGGTAAATTATATTTGTTAAATATCGGCGAATAATTAACAAATTCTATTTATTCTGTAAGTTTCAACAACCTTTATCTAAATAAGATCTATACTTATGTAAATATACACCATATATTTATTTTTTTAATATCAATATTTGATATTCCGAAATAGACTTTAGTTAAAATCCAAAGGGATTACTCATATTTAATTATGAATAATCCCTTTCACTTGCTTTCTAGTATTTTTTAATTTTAAATAGATATATTCTTCAATAAATTATACCTCCTAAAATCCTATCTCAAAGCAATTAATCTATCTAATATTTCCATATCCCTTATGGAATCATCAAAATTCATATGGAATTCTCTATTATTTATTATAGCATCTGCAAAGTCTTCAATTTCCAATTGGTATCTTTCTGACTCCTCCACTACTACTTCTTTCTTACCCTCTTCAGTTGTAATAGTAATAGTTCCTGCATTTCCTAAGAATGTATCTGGTATTTCTATAATTCCCTTTGTACCTATTATTTCAGAATGGTTTCTATCATAAGCATTAAATCCAGAGTTTATCACTGCTATAACTCCATCCTTATATCTTAATGTTCCAGTAAACATAATATCTACACTATCTTGATCAACGTATTCCGCAGATATAGATATAGGTTTTTCATCCATTATCATCCCTACAAAATTTAGGGGATAACAACCTACGTCATATATAGAACCCCCTCCTAGTTCAGCCTTCATTTTTATAGTATTTTCTCTATCTAGAAAAAATCTGAAGGTAGAATTAATATACTTAATATCCCCAATAACTCCACTATCTAAAATTTCTTGAAGCTTTTTAGTTCTATCTGTATATCTGTACATATAGCCTTCCATGAGTTTTACATTATTTTTAATACTAGCTTCTTTCATCTCTACCGCTTCTTTTGCATTAATACTAATAGGTTTCTCACATAGAACATGTTTGCCTTTTTCTACAGATTTTATTACCCATTCTTTATGCAGAGAATTAGGTAATGGAATATATACAGCATCTACTTTAGGATCACATAAAAGTTCATCATAGGATAAATAAGTTTTTTTGCAACCATACTTTTCTTGACATTCTTTCAATTTATCCTCATCTCTAGATGCAATTGCATAAAATTCCGAATTACTAGAGTTTAATATAGATGGTATTGTAAAAAGTCTAGCTATCCTTGCATAACCTAAAATCCCCCACTTAACTTTTACCATTTAATTTCTCCCCTTATTTATGTTTAATTGTTCTTCTTTACACCAAGCAATTCTAAATGTCTTCCTATATGCTCATATAAGGCTTCATAGTATTCTTCCTCATATTTATTCAAACTCTCATATATTTTATCTTTAAATATTGACTTACCCTCTTTATCCTTAGCCTGTAAAATTAATCCATAGGTAATATGGAGTACCTGCCTCATATTATCATCTTTTAGTATATTTACTAAATCTTTATTATCCATATATTCTATTGATATATTATTATCTTTATTAACATTTACATGATAATGCTTTTTCGCTTCATCTAAATTTTTAAATGCAAAATCATAAATCTCCCTAAATAACTCTGGATCCTTATCTGCTATAAGTTGAATAGCTACTAACCAATTTGTTCCAGCTGTTTTTAAATGATAAAATCCTTTAGTATATTCACCAACAGTTGGAAATATACTAAATTTATCGCTACCTGAATGAATACTTAGTTTATATTTATAATATTTTGATATTTTAAAATGCATCTCAAATTCTTTCTTAAATTCCTCTATATTCCCAATATAGTCAATTCCTTTCTGGAATTCTCCACAAAATCTTGGGGCTAAACTACGAATTTTAGCACCATTAGATATCAACTGAGAAGCTACAAAATAATGGGCCTGTATTGTAGTTGTATGAAGGGTTTCATCGATTGATATCTCATAATCTATATTGCATTTCGACTCTGAAATAAATCTATTATATACATGAATTCCATAGTTTATCCCATCTAAATATATTAACACATTTTTCTTTAAGTCCTCTTCTGTAAATTGAATACTTAATTCTTCATCTATTAGGTGATCTTTATTTAGATATTTATTTTCTAAACTTTCTCTTACATCCTTTGGTATCTCATCGTATTTCCTATCAATCTCATTTTCTTCCATATTATAAACTTCATTTTGGATATAATCAGATAAATCCAAGGTTATCATTGTCGCCCCATTTTCAAGAGCCATTTGAATCTCTTCATCCTTTTTTAAATGATCTCCATCAAAACCATATCCATTTTCATATCCTTCTTGAAAAACTGCCCATGTACTAGAATCTAATACATCAGAATAAGTCCTACCTGTTAATTCTAACTCCCTTATAGATTGTTGAGCAATCACTGGGAAAAAGTCATATTTTTTTGTAAGCCTAAGATGACCTGGAGATGCAATACCTAATCTATCTCCTAATCCTATAGAAATTGGAAAATCATTGTAGGATTTAGGAGATGTAAATGGAAAGATTTGTCTCATTATTTTAGCATTATAATGATTTAATGAACATATTTTTCCTTCTCCTTCTAAAAATTGTTCCCCTTCAAATTTATCAAATACTTTACCTTGTCCCAATACTATTAATGACTTTTCATTATTAAAGTTAGCAAGAAATATATATGAATTGTCCTTTTCATAGAGTGAATCAGAATATATTCCTTCTATAGTCTTTAATTCATCTGCAGTAATCCTTTTAGTCAATAAATCTTTAAAGCTATTAATCATAATTTTTCCCTCCTATTGATACATTTACATTATTTAAATGATTATAAAATTATTATATAAATTTTCCTTGATAAAAAACAAACAGGGAAGTATCTATTTTCCTGTTTGTTTAATCTCATTATTTATTATTTTCTTTTTGTAAGGTTTCCCAAATTCCTGAAATATATACAGCACCTAAGGCTCTATCATATAATCCATAGCCTGGTTTTCCTGTTTCACCCCAGATCATTCTTCCATGGTCTGGACGTAAATATCCGTCAAAACCATTTTTATGAAGGGCTCTCATTATTGCAACTATATCTAAAGAACCATAAGATGACACATGAGCTGATTCCTCAAAGCTTTCACCTTCTAAGAGTTTTATATTTCTTATATGCATAAAATGAATTCTTTCTTGAGCTGCATATTTATCTATTAGTTTTGGAACATCGTTAAAAGTTCCACTTCCAAGCGATCCAGTACAAAATGTTAGTCCATTATATTTACTATCTACAAGTTTAAGAAATTTATCTAGACTTTCCTCATCAGTAATAATCCTAGGCAGTCCAAATATTGGCCATGGTGGATCATCTGGGTGAATTGCCATTTTTACATCATTAGCTTCTGCAACTGGAATTATCTCTTTTAAGAAATGTTCTAAGTTATCCCAAAGACCATCTTCCCCCACCTTATCATAAGCTTCAAATAAATCCTTTAAATCTTCCTTAGTATAGGATGAATCCCAACCTGGTAATGATAATTCTCCACTTAAAGGATCCATTTTATCTACTTGTTCTTTATAATATACCAAGGCTGTAGATCCATCTTCAAGTTCTTTATCTAATTGGGATCTAGTCCAGTCAAATACAGGCATAAAATTATAGCAAATTACCTTAACTCCTGCTTTTCCAAGATTAATTATGTTTTGCTTGTAGTTCTCAATATATTTGTCTCTATCTCCTCTACCTAGCTTTATATCTTCATGGACAGGAACACTTTCAATTACATCAAAGTTTAGTCCTGAATCTTCTACTTTTGATTTTAAGCTCTTAATACTTTCCATACTCCATACTTTTCCTACAGGTACATCATATATAGCAGTAACTATACTATCCATAGTAGGAATCTGCCTGATATATTCAATCTTTACTGGATCATCCTCTCCATACCATCTAAATGATAATTTCATTAAATAACCTCCTATCATAACTAGAAATAAATATTTTATCTTTGTAAGATGATTCATAAATTTATCTATATGATTTAAACACCTTATACCCTTTTTATTATTAATTATAGCTCCTTTATTATAAAAGATGGAATCTACAAAAATCCTACATTATTTTACATAGGACTTATTATTTTCCTTACGGTCCATATAATTGGAGCTTTAGGAAAAGTCAGTACATAATTTTTCCGTCTTATTAGATAATACTCCAAATTTTATGTTTTAAAATTATCTCTCTACTACAAATACCTTATCTTTATTTAGTATATATGGGTAGTAAAGTCCTGCTATATTAGATAATGGTAATACCTCAGGTTTTAAATTAACGTTTAATTTTTCTATCATGAATTTTCTCCTAGCTTCAATTCTTCCATAAGCTTCAGGGTATTTTCCTTTTAATTCTTCTCTTAAGGCCTCATCTGCAATAGCTAATCTATCTTCAAAGTCTGGTGCTGCATATTTAGATTCTACAAATGGTATAATACCTATTTGGAAACACATACCACTTTCAATTGTTATATCAGATTCTTCACAAATTGGTGATGACATCCATTCTTCTATTACAATTAAGTAACCTGGATTTAAGAACCAACCATATTCTTCTTTTGGATAGGTGCTTTCAACCATATCATATATCTCTTTACCAGTTATACCGATACCTATTATTTCATACCAATTTGATTCTACAGCAAAGTATGGTTTAGCAAGTTTCTCTAACCAATCTCTTCATTTTTCTAGTAAATCTTCTTCTAAATATGCCAAAAATCCTCTACGATTTGATTAGCCACCTAGTAGACCCATAGTTACTTGATATCTATCTCCAAGTTGTGTCTCATATGCTGTTGAACTTACCATGTTTACATCTATACCTGGCCCGGAAATTACCTTTGGGAAACAACTAGTTGGTAAAGAACCCGCTGTTCCAAATTGTGCTATTTCCATTTCTGTAAGACCAGTTCTAGTATTTAAGAGCATTTGTTGTACAGCATCTGAAGCATAAGTTGCTCCAAATTCAAAAAACCAATTTCTTCTGCACTATTTATCACCCTAACACCATATTCCAGATGAATAAATAAATTAGTTGCATTTACTATATTATCGTTTGGAGCAATATCTCTTACTCCTTCTACTATGAAAGATGGAACATCATACATGTCAATAGTACCATATACTGTATAGATTAATTTCCATCCTACTAACCCTACCCTATCTAAATCTGTCATACCTATTTCTCTTAATATTTCCCCAAGATTTCTATTTTCTCCCATAGGTTGGTTTGGTAATGAAAGTGTTAAATATAATATACCTTCAGTTGGTATCCTACTATACTTAGACATACTCAAACATTAACTTCCTAATAATAATTGAAACTTATCTGTTTTATCTAATACTAATACAGCTTCTTCAAACCGTGGACCAAATCCTACTAAATAGTTAAAGTCTCCATAGTGTTCACAATCTGCATAAACTAATATATAATCTAATTCTAATTTTTCTATAGATTCTAAAATTTTTTTAATCTTCCTTCATATACTTCATCTGACAGCTTAGGCATTTCTGTTAGCAAGTCAAATACTGGTTCCTCTACATTTCTCAATTTTACATTTTCTACCTTAATTATAATTAAAATACCCCTATAAGAATTAATATTTATAAATTAATAACTATTCTGAATGAACATATTTCTTTAGAGTTTCCCTTACAGCACCTTTATCTTTAATTAATTCTACAAAATATTCTTCTACTTTATTTCCTAAACCTACTTCATATAAATCTACTCCAAATATAGATTTATTTGAAAGTATTGGTTTTAATTCTTCCTGGAATGGTCCTTTATCTCCTAAATCTATCTTCTCAAAATGTGGCAATAACTCATCTAATAATGGATCAGAGCTTAGTTCCATTTCATTTCCTTCATCATCAAGACCCATTAAATATCTAAGCCATCCGGCTAATACTAATGAAATTAATTTTAGATCTTTTACATCTAAATCTTCTCTATCTACATAAGCCTTTATGGTTTCTCCAAACCTAATGCCTAATTTTTGAGAAGTATCTGTAGCTATCCTCTGTGGTGTATCTGGTATAAATGGATTTGGGAATCTTACTTGTAAAACCTCATCAATAAATTCTTTAGGATCAATTATACCTGGATCTACCACTACTGGAAATCCTTCTTCATATCCTATTTTTTCTACCATTATTCTTAATTCACTATCTTCCATTTCCTTAGAAATCAAATCATATCCTAATAGGCATCCATAAATTGCTAAAGTAGTATGAAGTGGATTTAAACAAGTAGACACCTTCATTTTTTCAGCTTTATCTACAGTTTCTCTATCAGTAAATATGATTCCACCTTCATCTAAATTTGGTCTTCCGTTAGGGAAGGCATCCTCTATTACTAGATATTCTGGTTCTTCTGCATTAACAAAAGGTGATACATAACTACCTCTAGCAGTAATCATATCTTCAACATTTTCAAAGCCTACTTCTTTTAGCATCTCTCTTACACTATCATCTGGTCTGGGAGTAATTTTATCAATCATTGACCAAGGGAATGATACCTTATTTGGATCCCTTATATAATCGACAAATCCTTTATCTACTAATTGGTTTTCATTCCATTTTTCAGCATAAGACATTATAGCGTCATGTAATTTTGTACCATTATGTGACACATTATCCATACTTACCATTGCTATAGGACTTTCATCATTTTTGTATCTCTCATATAGTAGAGCAGCTATCTGTCCCATATAACTAAGAGGAGTAGCATATCCATTTTCAAAATCTTCGGCTACTTCTTGTAAATAATTTCCCTTACTATCTTCTAAAGTATATCCTTTTTCAGTAATAGTAAAACTAGCCATTTGTAAACTAGGATTTTTAAATATTTCTTTTAATCTTTCCCAGTTTTGCCCTCTTTTAACATCTAAAACAATTGATTCAGAAATACTTCCAATTACCGTCTTATCAATACTTCCATCTACCTTTAAGGTTACAAGTGTAGTTAGATTGTCATTAGCTTGGTATATAGTTTCTATACTATCGCCACCAACAGCAATTATCCCAGTATCGCTTTTTCCTTCATTTAATATATTTTGTTGTACATTAGCTAGAAATGCCCTAAATATATTTCCAGCCCCAAAATGTACCCAATTAGGCTTAGACATTGTATTTTTTCTTACATCTTCAATATTAAATTCTGGTAATTTGAATCCTGCCTTATTCCACTTTTTCTTTTCTTTAAGTGAATTTAATTCTAATTCCATTGCTTGCACCTCCATCTATTTACTCCTTTTATCTATAGCTTCCCATAAACCATTTAAATAGGTAGCTCCTAAAGCCCTGTCATATAATCCATAACCAGGCATTGCCTTCTCTCCCCAAATCATTCTCCCATGATCAGGCCTCATAGGTCCTGAAAATCCTATATCATGAAAAGCTTTTATAATCTCATACATATCTAATGACCCATCAGATGATAAATGAGCAGCTTCATCAAATTTTCCAGGAGAATGATGAATCAAGTTTCTAATGTGACCAAAATGAATTCTTCCTTCAAAACTTTTAATAATATCTACAATATCATTATCTGGATTTGAACCTAAGGACCCAGTACAAAGAGTAATTCCATTATTCATTACAGGAACTGCATCTAGCAATCTTTGAATGTTTTCCTTGTTATTTATAATCCTAGGTAAACCAAATACAGACCATGCAGGATCATCTGCATGAATCGCCATCCTTATTCTATATTCTTCACATATAGGCATAATAGCCTTCAAAAAATACACTAGATTTTCAAATAATTTTTCTTCATCTACATCTTCATACATTTCAAATAATTCTTTAACTTTTGACAACCTTTCTGGTTCCCAACCAGGTAAGGTAAACCCCTTTGAGTGAGATTCCATTTCTTCAAACATTCTATCAGGGTCAATCTTATCAATTATATCTTGATCATAAGAAAGTACAGTAGATCCATCTTCTCTTTCTTTAGCAAGATCAGACCTAGTCCAATCAAATACAGGCATGAAATTATAACATACTAGATCAATGCCCTCTTTACCCAGATTCTCTAAAGTTTTAATATAATTTTCTATATACATATCCCTAGTTTTAAGTCCTATTTTAATATCATCATGGATATTTACACTTTCAATACCACTTAATTCTAATCCTACCTCTTCAATTTCTTCTTTCAACTCTTTTATATCTTTCCTACTCCAAATTTCTCCAGGCTCAGTATCATATAAGGTAGTAATTACACCTACACAACCAGGCACTTGTTTTATATCTTGTAAACTGACAGTATCATGGTTTTTTCCGAACCATCTTAAGGTCATCTTCATTTTAATACCTCCTCTATGGATAGATAAAAGTTTAAATAAAAAATTGAAAATAAATTTTCAATTTTTTATTATTTTATCTATTTTTTTGTGCGATTAATCAGATATTGGTAAAACTTAGATTTACCTGATCCTAAAATTTTATCAGTTAGTATATATCCTTCTTTATCACTTGTATATAATATAATCATAGTCTTCATTTTATGAATACCCTTTATTTCCTTCCATTTTATAACTGATGTTTTTGTTTTCGTTTCTATATGTACGCCGATTTTATTAAATCCGATATACATATCTTTCGGAAGAATAGATACTTGCCTTTTAGCTCTTAAATATACTAATAAAGGTTGAATTATTGTAAATAGACTTACACCAAATAAAAGTAATACTCTAATTATTAAATTACTACTACTCCAAAACTTTATTGTTAAAACTATCATAGCTACAATAAATATACTATTAGTCATACCGGCCATAGATGAGTAAATTCCATACATAGAAAGTCTCCACAAGTCATATGCCTGTGGATTATATTTAAATTTATAATCCACTATACTTTACCCAAATAAGGATGGTAACCATAAACTAATACTCGGCACAAAAGTAACTAATAATAATGTCACAACCATTAAGATATAAAATGGTAATGTAACCTTTACAAGTCTTCCCATCTTAACATTACTTACTGCTGAACCAATAAATAATACAGACCCAACAGGTGGTGTTAGAAGTCCTATACCACAGTTCAGAACAACTATAATCCCGAATTGAATTGGAGATATTCCTATAGATGTTGCAATTGGTAATAAAATAGGTGTAGCAATTAATATAATTGGTGCCATATCCATTATCATACCAAGAATTAATAATATAAAGTTAATTAGTAAAGCTATAATAATAGGATTATCCGTTAAGTTTATAATAGCATTAGCAGCTAGTGATGGAACATGTAATCTAGTCAATAAATATCCAAATATAGATGAAGTTGCAATTAAGATTAAAACAATGGATAGAGTATCTATTATACCATCTAATGCCTTCCATACGCCCTTCCAATCCATACCTTTATATATAAATACACTTACAATTAAACTATAGATTACAGCTATAGCTGCTGATTCAGTTGCCGTAAAATATCCACCAACCACACCAACTACAACTATTAAAACTGCTGCTAAAGCCCAAAATGATTTTGCTAATTGTTTAAATAAATTAGTAATACTAAACTTAGCTCCTCTTGGATAATTTCTCTTAATAGAAATAATATAAGAACCTATCATTAAAGAAACAGCCAAAACAGCTCCTGGTAAATAACCAGCTAAAAATAAACTTCCTACAGAAATTCCTCCTGCAGTGGTTGCATAAATAACCATATTATGACTTGGAGGAACTAATAATCCCTCTACTGACGACGCAATTGTCACAGCCGCTGAAAAATCATCATCATAACCTTGATCTACCATCATGGGAATCATAATACTTCCAATAGATGCAGTATCCGCAGCAGCAGAACCTGAAATACCACCAAAGAAATAGGAAGCAACAATATTAACCATTGCCATTCCACCACGCATCCACCCAACACAGGCATCAGCAAGTCCAATTAACCGTTCAGAAATACCACCTGATCCCATTAAAGCACCCATGGTGATAAAAAAAGGCACAGCCATAAGACTAAATGAACTAATTCCTTTTACCATTTGCTGGGCTACTATTCCTAAAGGTAATCCTTGATATGCAAGTGTAAATATTGATGCAATAGCGACAGCATAAGCTATAGGGAATCTCAGTATTATCATTCCTAAAAAACTACCGATTAAAATTAAAATTGCAATGTTTTCAGCACCCATTAAGATTCCTCCTTATCAATATAAAATCTTTTAATGTTTTGAAATAAAACTTCTAATTGGAAAATCACCATCGCAACACCTGCTAAAGGTATTGGAAAGTACATCCAAAATCTAGAAAGAGTCGGCATACTTGGATAGTATCCCTTTGCACCAATTGTTATTGCATATTCTCCTCCTACTACTATCATAACTATACCAAGCGCTAAAACTAATATATCTGAAAGAATATCTAATGATATAACAAGATTTCTAGATAATTTCTCATCAAATGCTACCATACGGATATGTGTTCTTTTTCTAATAGCTAAAGCCGCTGACAGAACCGTCAAATATGACATCAAAGTTAATACAATTTGCTCACTCCATGCTGGATCAGGTATAAACGATATATATCTTCCAGCAACAGCCATTGTTGTAATCAGTATATCACCTATTAAAAGGATTTTACATAGTAAAAGTATCACTTTATATGCGATATCATATATGGGTTTTACCCTATCAAGGGTATTAAAAAATTTAGGCATATTTTCCACCTCTCAAAATAATTTAGGCACAAAGGTCTAAACTTGCCCTCATGCCCTTTCTGAAGTACTAATTTAAATATTAAATTTACTGCATGTCTACAATTTTTTCATATAATTCAGCATCATCTTTTGTATACTTTTCAACTGTATCTTTAACTGCATCTTGCCAAGGCTCAATGTCTTCAACATCTATAACATTTACACCTTCATCTATTAATTCTTGTAGTATTTCTTCCTCATCTTTTTCAGAAACTTCTCTATTTAATTCTGAAGCATATTCTCCAGCTTCCATTAAAATATCTTGTTGCTCTTCAGTTAAACTATCCCAAGCTTCATCAGTAATAACTACTTGAACTGCTCCTAAAGTATGGCCATTAAGAATTAAGTTTGGTGCTACTTCTTGGAATGCATTTGATTTATAGTTAGCTATAGGTTGTTCTGCACCATCAACCACACCTGTTTGTAAAGCTGAGTATAATTCACCAAAAGATACTACTGTTGGATCGGCACCAAGGTCATTAACCATACCATTCATGATAGGGTCGTCACCAACTCTAAGTTTTAATCCTGCCAAATCATCTAAATCTTCAATCTCATCAGCTGTAAAGAAGTGCCTAAATCCTTCCTCTCCATACCATAATCCTCTGATTCCACTACCACTTTCATGAGGTTCTAATAAGAACTCATCTGCTAAATCAGAATTAGCAAAATTCCAGAAATGGTCACGATCTACAAACGTAAACGGAATAGATAGAAGTTTTGATTTTTCTCCACCATAACTGGTAAGTGCGAAGGCTGATATACGTGACATATCAATAGTTCCTCCACCACCAAGCATAGTATCTAGTACGTCTTCCTCTGCTCCTAAAACACCATTAGCTTGAATATCGATCTTAATTTTACCATCTGATAACTCATCTACTTTTTCTTGGAATGATGTAGCCATTTGACCTATTATAGAATCTAATGGATTAACCTCAGCATACACAAGGGTAACTTCTGGTTCATTGTCACCTGACGTTTCATTTCCAGATGGTTCTTCTTTTCCTGTGTCTCCTGGTTTATCTGGAGATTCAACACCACAAGCTGCTAATGTACCAACTATTAATACTAAAACTAACATTAATGATAAAAACTTAATACTTCTTTTCACTTTATCCCCCTCCTATTATTTTTAACTTTTAGTTGAATATATTAATTACAACTAGTAAATTCCTATCTTTGTTACATAATAAAATGAATTCATTTTTTGAATACATTCCAATTTCTTTACCTACTAATCTCCAGTAACTATCATCTTTGGACTTATAAAAGTTTTGTCTTTAGCCACTAGTTTGATACATCCTAACAAAACATTTATATCACCTCTGGAAAAATGTTTTCCTTCTAAAATTGCTTCAAGGTTTAATTATACTGCTTTAGCTGGTCTTAATTTGTTTGCTAGGGTACATAAGAACATTAGAATTACCGCTATACTTATTGCAACCATACCACCAGCAATCCCTACCTTCTCTGCTACTACCCCTGTTATATATGGCATCAATATTCCACCAAGACCTGCCACACCTAATAGAGCACCCATAGCCAAGCTAGATTCTTTCAAGACACTTCCTACATTTGATATTGTAGTTGGATATATTCCTGACAAACAGAAACCTAAACCTAAAATACAAGCAACAATAGCCCATATACTTGAGGATATCAAAAATAGACCAAAAAATACCATAGTTCCTATAGAACTAGCTAATAAAATCGTCTTCTTATCAACTGTTTTTGATATATATGCACTAAATAATCTTCCAAATATTATAATAATCCATAATATAGATAATACTTTCTGGGCTAATGATGTACTCATTATACCAGTATCCTTTAAGTAAGTAACAATCCAGCCATTAACAGCATATTCAACACCTACATAAAAGAATAATATACCACTTGACAAGTAAAAATCTATATTTTTTAAAAATTCCAATGAGATTTTTTCTTTCTCTTTCTTTTCTCCAGTTTTAACTCTAGTATTATCTATATCCATACGTGAATATACAAAGACCATCAACAATCCTAAAATTGAAACTACTCTTAATATAAATCTCCAGCTTAAACCCATATTAAAACTCCATGATGCAAAGAAAGGTGCCATAAAAGCTCCTACTGCAAAGAACGTATGCAGTATATTCAAAGGTCCAGGTTCACCATCTCCTACATCATTAACTATCGTGTTACTCATATTAGTTACACTACCTCTACCTATTCCCGTAAGAAAAAAAGGTATTAATAGAAATACTGGTGATTTTGTAATAGTCATACCTGCAAACCCTATAGCTGTCATAGATGATAATGCTACAATAGCATTTTTCCTACCAAGGTAAACAGATACTATTCCTCCTAAAAAACTTGCTAATAAATTACCTGCAGATTGAAGAGATAAAAGCATGCCACCTTGGTTATATCCCATATTGAGATCTGCTAATATAGCAGGCATTATAGCTCCAATAATTAAAGCGGTAATTCCATTAATAAAAAATGCATAGAAACAACCTGCCAATATTTTCTTCTGGCTTTTTTCCATAGTATATATCCCACCCCATATTCAACACTCATTGATATTTTTTGTGTAATATATTGTATTAATTTATTACTATATTATTTTCCAGTTTTATAATACAAAACTTTTATTCGTATTGTGAACCTCAATGTTATTATAATAGATAAAAATTTTAAATGCAAGATTATTTTGTTTTAAAATGAAAACCTTTTGCATCTAAGCAATTTTATAATTTAATATTTAGATATTCTAGAGCATTATCATAACAAATTTCTTCAATCATTGATCCTAATAGTTCCATATCATAAGGTACTTCACCTTCAACTACCCAAGTACCTATTAAATTACATAATGTCCTTCTAAAGTATTCATGTCTAATATAGGATAGAAAACTTCTAGAGTCTGTAACCATACCTACAAATCTTCTTAAAAGTCCAAGATTAGCTAAAGCAGTCATTTGTTTTTCCATTCCATCTTTCTGATCATTGAACCACCAACCAGATCCGAATTGTACCTTACCTGGAATTCCACCACCTTGGAAATTACCTATCATAGTTCCTATGATGTCGTTATCACTTGGATTTAAACAGAATAAGATAGTTTTCGGCAATTCATTAGTTTTATCCAATTGATCTAATAAATTAGATAAATGTTCAGCAATATTACCATCATTTATTGAATCGAAGCCAGTATCTGCCCCTAATTCTTCAAACATTCTTGTATTATTATTTCTTAGGGCACCTAAATGTATTTGCATTACCCAATCTCTTTTATTGTACATTTTCCCTAGATTTAATAATGTCTTAGTCTTATATTTATCTATTTCAATTTGGCTAAGTTCTTCTCCTCTTAAGGCTTTCTTAAATATTTCATTTACTTCTTCATCTGTCGCTTCTTCATAAAATATTTTATCTATACCATGATCAGATAATCTTGATCCATTATCATGGAAGAATTGAACTCTATCATCTAACACCTTTATAAATTCATCATAAGATTTAATTTCCCTATTACTTACTCCTTCTAAAGCTTCTATCCACGGAATAAATGTATCCATTTCTATATTAATTCCTTTATCAGGCCTTAATGCAGGTAATACCTTTACATCAAAACTTTCATCTTCTCTAATCATTTTATGATATTCTAGAGTATCTATAGCATCATCTGTAGTACATAAAGCTTTGACATTTGATCTTTTAATAAGTTCCCTAGCTGTAAATTCTTTAGTTTCTAACATAGCATTAGTTTTTTTCCATATTTCATCTGCTGTAGTTTCATTGATAATTAAATCTATATCGAAATATCTTCTTAACTCTAAATGGGACCAATGATATAGAGGATTACCTATAGTATAGGGTACAGTCTTAGCCCATGCTTTAAATTTATCATAATCAGAAGCATCTCCAGTAATTAATCTTTCTTCAATTCCATTACTTCTCATAGCTCTCCATTTATAATGGTCACCACCAAGCCAAATATCAGTAATATTTTTAAACTTTTTATCTTTAGCAATCTCCTCAGGACTTAAATGACAATGGAAGTCAAATATTGGCATATCCTTCCCATACTTTTCATATAATTCTACGGCCACTTCGCTATTTAATAAGAAATTATCATCCAAGAACTCTTTCATTTTATATTTCCCCTTTCTAAATTTATATATATACATATATTAAAAAACATATTTTATTCATAGTATCAACTATATTTGAAAAGATAAATTTATATATTTTGCTTATTTTTCGATAATTAAATATATTACACCTTATAATGTAACTCCAGTTTTAAATATGGCTATTTCTCTAAGTCCATTTTCCTCGTTATTTGTATATTCACCATTCGCTACTTTGATTATATATTCAATAAATTCCTCAACCAGTTCATCCATAGATTTATCTTCTGTTAAAGTACCGGCATTAAAGTCTATCCAATGGCCTTTTCTTTCGTATATATCAGTATTAGTAGAAACCTTAACAGTTGGTACAAAGGTTCCATAGGGAGTACCCCTACCAGTAGTAAATAAAACCATTTGACAACCTGAAGCTCCCATTGCTGTCGAGGATACTAGGTCATTTCCTGGACTATATAATAGATTCAAACCCTTCATAGATAATCTTTCACCATAATCCAATACATTTGAAATCTTTGAAAAACCACTTTTCTGTGTAGTACCTAAGGACTTTTCTTCTAAAGTTGTAATTCCACCTTCTTTATTACCTGGAGAAGGGTTCTCATATATTGGTTGATTATGGAATCTATAATAATCCTTAAAATCATTGATTAGTTTTACGATATCATTAAATACTTCTTCAGATTCTGCTCTTTCCATTAAAGGTAATTCGGCACCAAACATTTCAGGTACTTCTGTCAATATTGTAGTTCCCCCATTTTTTACTATATAATCTGAGAATTCACCTAGAAGAGGATTAGCTGTAATTCCTGAGAAACCATCAGATCCACCACACTTCAATCCAATTCTTAACTCAGATATTGGCAATTCCTCTCTTTCATCATCTTTTATTTCATTATATATTTCCTTTAGAAGTTTTACTCCTTCTTCTATTTCATTATCTACTTCTTGTCCCACTAAAAATTTAATCCTATTTTCATCATAATCACCTATGGCCAGTTTGAATTCATCCATAGTATTATTCTCACAACCTAGCCCTAATACTAATACTCCACCTGCATTAGGATGTTTTACTATATCTGCTAATACAGACCTAGTATCTATATGATCATCCCCTAACTGAGAACAACCATATTTATGCTTAAAAGCTTCGATATTATCTAAACCTTGTGGATTATATTTAGATATAAATCTATTGATAATGGTTTCACCAATATTATTAATACAACCAACAGTTGGCACTATCCATAATTCATTTCTAATCCCAACTTCACCATTTTTTCGCTTATATCCCCAAAATGTTTTTGGTCCATCTTTATCTTTTATTTCTTTAAAATTAGGAGCATATTCATATTCTAAATTATCTTTAAGATTTGTTTTTACATTGTGAGTATGAACCCATTGTCCTAACTTTATGTCCTCTACTGCATGTCCTATAGGAAAACCATATTTAATTACATCTTCTCCCTTAGATATATTATTAGTGGCAAATTTATGGCCTGACCTTATATCCTCTAATAGCTCAAAACTTCTTCCATTATCGTCTACTATGGTCCCAGACTTAATATCTTTGACTGCAACTCGAATATTATCCATTTCTTTAATCTTTATATGCATTTTCATTAGATCACCTCCTTAATAGACTCTTTCATTCCTAAATTTATTAACCTATTTAGATAATAATATACTCTCTCTGTCATTCCTTCTATATCATTTAAATTTATATTCCAAAGATCTTCTAAAGCCAATACAGTTTTAACTATATCTTTTAATCTTTCATCACTTCCATCATATTTACCCCATAGTTTCTCATAAGTCTTTAAAATATTCTCATTATCATTTAAATCAATTTTCTCTCCATTCCTATCACCTTTATAGAAATAAATCAAAGAAGCTAAAGAAAATACTAATCTTTCTGGTAATACTTCTTTCCTTTTATGGTATTCCAGTAATGAGGGCAGTACCCTTGTCTCAAACTTACTCATTGAATTTAATGAAATACTTATTAAATAATGTTTAATAAAAGGATTTCTAAATCTATCTAATACACTTTCTGCAAAATCCTTTAATTCTTCTTCTGGAAGATCTAATGTAGGTATTATTTCTTCAAATATTACACCATTCATATATTTACCTATTACTTCGTTTTCTACAGATTCCCTTACAGTATCTATACCATATAAGTATGCAACAGGTACCATGCTAGTATGAGCTCCATTTAATATGCGAACCTTTCTTTCTCTATATGCTGTTAAATCATCTACAAAAATAACATTTAATCCTATTTCATCTGCTGGAAATTCCTTAGTAATTTCTTCAGGACCTTCTATTACCCATAGATGAAACCATTCTGCTTCAACTAAATATTCATCTTCATATCCTAATTCCTTTTGTATTTTTTCAGCATTTTCCTTCGGATATCCTGGTACTATCCTATCTACTAATGTATTATAAAATATATTTGCCTCATTTATCCAACTAACAAACCCGTCCTCTAGTCCCCAGTCTTTAGCATACTTTAACACTATAGATTTAAGATTCTCACCATTCTTATCTATAAGTTCACATGGTAATATTAACATACCCTTTTCCATATCTCCATTAAACATCTTATATCTATGATATAACCAAGCAGTTAACTTACCAGGAAATGAGACTTGAGGTCTATCATCTAATTTATCATTATTTATATATTCAATACCTGCTTCTGTAGTATTAGATATAATAAATCTCATATCAGGATTTTCTGCTGTCTTTAAATACTCATCATAATCTCTATAAGTATTAAAAGCTCTAGTAATACTATCTACCATCATAGTATCTTTTTTAAGTTCTCCCTTTTCAACTCCATTAATTAAAAGTGTATAAAGACCGTCTTGCTCATTTATTTTGTAAATATTTTCATTATTTCTTGGACTGACTACTACAATTCCAGAATTAAAATCTGCTTCTTTATTCATTTTATAAATAACCCAATCTGCAAAAGCCCTGAGAAAATTTCCATCACCAAATTGAAGTATTCTCTCTGGATAAAGTTTTAAATTAGAATCTATTGTTCTCTTAAGTTTCTTCAATCTTGCTCCTCCTTATAATAATTATCACTCTGTGAACTTAAATGAAAGTTGAGGACTTCAACCCTTGTATGGTACAATGTTTTGCCAGAAACAATTATCGCCCAGAAAAGATGAAGTCCTCATGCAAAAAAATTGTATCAATTAAGTGCCCAAAGTGCAACAATAATCATTTATTTTATTGTTATGGCAAAGATAAAGATGGTTTCAAAAAAATATCTATGCTGTAACTACAATCATAAATTTGATTCTGATAAATCGAGTTTTAAATCTAATAAAAATTATCCTCATTGTTCTATATGTAGTAAAATTACTTTCTCCATCAAGATTATGGCCTTTACTCTAATTTTAGATGTTATAATAAATTACGTAACTACTCTATATTTATTCCTAGATCAAATTCTATTTTACCCACTTCTATGTCTAAGCTAATTGGTAAAGAAGACTTTAAACAGATGAAATATCTTATTCATATTATTATCACATTTTCATCTAGGTAAAAATTCTTTTAAAAATATCGCTTTAACTCTTAAAGTTGCTAATAATGTTAAAGCTTATCATACCACTATTAGCAGTTAGTGTAAGAAGTTTTCACCTCTTTTTAATTCTGCTAAAAATTGTTAAGGGCCTGTGCTAACATGTTCTTTTTACCCTTGATGACTTCATAGACGAAACTTTATCATTAAAAATAAAATTTAAAAAACTTAAATCAATTTAAGATAATTCTATAAAGATATTTTACTAATTTTCATGTTTAGTTTACAAAGTCAGAAAATTAAGTAATAAGATATACTAATCTATTATTTTAGTTTCACACTGTAAACCCTACTTTCACATCTCGAACTATTTGATTTAATTATACTATGCAAGGAAAACAATTGCAAGAATACTTTTAAAAATATTTCATTCTTATATAAAATTAAAAGAGCTTGGATATATTAGTTACTGTATCCAAGCTCTTTTGATATCTTATCAGCATATTTTTTTACTTCTTTACCTATTTTTTCCACTCTATCTTTAGTAACTCTAATAGTAGGTCCTGAGATACTAATGGCTCCTTCTACTTCTCCTTTATGATTAAAAACGGGAGCACCTATACATCTAACCTCTAACTCATTTTCTTCGTCATCCTCTGCATATCCCTGCTTCCTTACTATATCTAATTCTTTTTTTAACTCTTCGAAATCAGTAATTGTATTTTTAGTTAACTTTTGAATACTACTATTCTGCCATATTTTTTTCACTTCTTCTTCATCCATAAATGCTAAGATTACCTTTCCTACTGAC
>DATGTQ010000081.1 GCA_035301805.1 Tissierellales bacterium | reverse complement strand
GTCCTTCGTGATAACAAACCTTACGTGCCTCATATAAAGTAATTTTCTAAGTTTGATTTAATCTAGCCTAAATTTTTTGCTCTTAATTTAGGTTTATTTGTTTTGCCCATTTTTACATAAGAATTTATGGCAGGTTCTGTCTAGGGTGTTTTTCCCTTGACGGGTTCTGACGGAAATTCTAAAATCACTAGGGCAAAATAAATTAAATTACATCTTGACATTTAATAGCTGGTCTATTAACTGCTCTTTATTTCTGCCAAAGAAATCCCGTACAGCCGCGCATCCAGAAAGATTAATGAGCATAATAATTGATATGATTACAAGTAAAATTTTATTTCTAGTTTTCATATTCCACCTCGCTATTTTATTGTAATTATTAGAGATATATGAAAAGATATAATTTATTATTTAATTGATATTATAGCATATATAATAATTGTTAAGTACAAAATAACGTATCTATTAAATCTTGACTTATTTGGACAATTACACATTAACTTAATAAAATGAGAATTATAATGATAGGAGGAGATATAAAAAAGCTGAAGATTTTATTATGAATATAAAATCTTTGTAGGTACTTTACACTATACTAGAACCATACGGGAGGAAAAAATGAACTATAATTTGGAATGCCAACTTTAATAGAAAAAAATAGCATTATTGAAAATGTTTTTCTATGCAAAAAATTAGATTTAGACTTTATAGAGTTAAATATGAATTTACCCTAAGGGAATAGGCCAATCTGCGGCTGTTGGAATAGGGGGAGACCCTATTAATGGAACGGATTTTATTGATGTATTGAAAGCTTTTAATGAAGATGACAATACTCATGCTGTTATTATGATAGGTGAAATAGGAGGTACAGCTGAAGAAGAGGCAGCTATATGGGTTAAAGAAAATATGAATAAGCCTGTTGTTGGGTTTATTAGTGGTCAAACTGCTCCAAAGGGAAAACGAATGGGACATGCAGGGGCAATTATATCCGGGGGTATGGGAACTGCTAAGGAAAAAATAAAAGTTATGACAGAATGTGGAATAAAAGTAGCGGAAACTCCAGCAGTAATAGGTGATACTATAATTAGTGTTCTGTAATAAAGAAGTATTGAGGTAAATAGTAAATATTTATAAGAACATCTTTTCCCATAAATTTATTTAATTTGTCCATTATTGCGTATTATGTTATCATTTTGGTATATAATACAAAAGAGGTGATAGTATGACAAAAGTAATTATATCTCCTAGTAAATATATTCAAGGCAATGGAGAACTTAAAAAATTATATGAACATATTAATTCATTAGGTAAAAAAGTTCTAGTGTTAGCTAGTGATAATGGCATAAAACGTACTAAGGATACTATTGAAGAAAGTTTTAAAGATAGTGATAGTGAATTAGTATTTGAACCTTTTAATGGGGAATGCTCTAAAAATGAGATAGATAGACTTGGAAAGGTACTAGAGAAAAATAATTGTGATGTAGTAGTAGGTGTTGGTGGTGGAAAGATATTTGATACAGCCAAAGCAGTAGCATATTATAATAATACTCCTGTAGTAATAGTACCTACTATAGCTTCAACAGATGCTCCTACTAGTGCATTATCTGTAATCTATACTGAAGAAGGAGAGTTCAGTGAATACTTATTGTTACCTAAAAATCCAGAAGTAGTTTTAGTAGATACTTCCATAGTATCAAAAGCTCCTGCAAGATTATTAGTTGCAGGTATAGGAGATGCATTAGCTACTTATTTCGAAGCAAGAGCATGTACTGCATCTAATGGAAATACTATGGCTGGTGGAAAAGCAACAAAGGCAGCTTTTGCTATTGCTAAATTATGCTACGAAACTCTTCTAAATGATGGATTAAAAGCAAAATTAGCAGTAGAAAGAAAGACAATTACAAAGGCAGTAGAAAATGTAGTAGAAGCTAATACTTATTTAAGTGGAATAGGTTTTGAAAGTTGTGGTTTAGCAGCTGCCCATGCTATTCACAATGGTTTTACTATACTTGAGGATGTTCATGATCTATATCATGGAGAGAAAGTTGCTTTTGGAACTATAGTACAGTTAGTATTAGAAAATAGTCCAATAGAAGAATTAGAAGAAGTAATTAATTTCTGTATAGAAGTAGGGCTTCCTGTAACTTTAGAGGAAATGGGAATTAATGAAGTAAAAGAAGAAGATATTATGAAAGTAGCCGAGGCTTCTTGTGTTGAAGGAGAAACTATTCATAATATGCCATTTGAGGTAAGTGCTGAAGACGTATATGCAGCTATATTAACTACAGATAGTTTAGGACGATTATATAGAGTAGAATAAGATTAATTTAATATATGAAAAAAGACCTAATTCAGTAAAAGTTACATTCTGAATTAGGTCTTTTTATTTATTTATGCTTTACCTCATTAGTTAAGTCTCCAGTTTCAATATAATTTTTAAAATTATTAAGGGTAACTTCTGCAATAGAATCCATAGCTTCTTTTGTAAAGAAAGCTTGATGTCCAGTAAGGATTACTTCCTTAAAAGAGAGAAGTTTCTCTAAAGTTTCATCTTTTTCTACTTCATTGGATTTATCTTCAAAGAAGTATTCACTCTCATGTTCACAAACATCTAAACCAACGCCAGCGAATTTATTAGCTTCTAAAGCATTTATTAAATCATCTGTATTTACTAATCCACCTCTTGCAGTATTAATTAAAATAACTCCATCTTTCATTTTAGAAATGCTCTCTGCATTAATAATATGTTTTGTTTCTTGCGTTAATGGAGCGTGCAGTGAAATTACATCGGATTTAGCTAATAGTTCATCGAAGGCAACATAGTTAATATTGCTATTTGTATCTGGGTAAATGTCATAGGCTATTATATTCATACCAAATCCAGTTAATATCTCAATCATTATCTTACCAATTTTACCAGTACCAATAATCCCTGCTGTCTTTTCTCTTAAGTCAGTACCTAAAAGACCATTTATACTGAAGTTAAAATTTTTAGTCCTATTATATCCTAGATGTATTTTTCTATTAACAGCTTGTAATAATCCTACTGCAAATTCGGCAACTGATGCTGGAGAATAGGCAGGGACTCTAAGAATTGGTATATTCAGTTTATTAGCCTTTTTAATATCTACATTGTCAAAACCAGCACATCTTAATAATATAACTTTTATCCCCAGATCTTTAAGGGTCTCAATTGCTTGAGCATCAACATTGTCGTTTACAAAACTACAAGTTGCATCATGGCCTTTAGCCAAGAAGGCTGTTTCTGAGGTTAGTTTTTCTTCAAAGAATGTAATACTGTACCCTATTTCTTTTGTTAAGGATTCAAAATTAATTTTATCATAAGGTTTAGTATCAAAAAATGCAATTTTCATTATTACCCCCCCTTTTTAATATATTACTATTAAGGAATTTATTATATCAAAATATAATAAAATAGGCCAATATACATTTAATATCATATTGGCCTAGTATTTACATACTAATCTATCCTATATTCTGTAATACCCCTTTTACATATACATCAATCAAGTTCCAATCTTCATCAATAATTAAAATATCTCCATCCTTACCTTTCTTGATAGATCCTTTCCTGTGATCCATACCTATATATTTAGTAGGATTTTCAGAAGCCATTTTCACTATATGATTAATTGGAGCATTAACATTTTTAACTGATTTTATAGAGCTAAGCTTTAATTTTTAAGCAAAAGCATACTTTCCGTTCATACTAGAAGATTTAATTTGTTCAGCAATAGTACTCAAATCCATATTATGCTCTCCTAATTTATTTTCGATTATACTTTTTATTGATACAGGTTTATAGTTATTATGTTCTACTGCCACATTATAATATTTACTAATTTGAAATTTTGAAGGTATTAACTTTCTATGGTGATGACCATGAATATTAAAAGTCTCTTTTGGAATATTTTTTACTGGTTTATGAGTTAGAATAAAATGATGTTCGTCTAAGAAAAATTCAATCTTATTATATATTTTAATTTTTTTAGTTTCTATCAACTTTTTTAATCTGAACTTGAAATCATGATTACCTTTAACTAGTATTTTTTCACCATTTAAATTTCTTAATAAGAACCTTGCAAAAAGTCTGCTACCTCCGTAAAAATCTCCTAATATTAATACTAAATCCCTTTCATCTACTTTGCTATTCCAATTATTTATTAATTGTCTATGCATTTCTGCAATGTTTCTAAAGGGTCTATTGAAAAATTTTACTGCAAACCAGTGTCCGAAATGGGTATCAGATATCAAATATATATCTTTCATTTTTTAATATAGCCCTCCCTAAAAATAATAATCATTATCAATTATAAATTAATTTATACTATACTTCAAGCTTTCCATAGACATATTATTTAACAATGTTCCAGATTGTTCACTATTTATATAATATATACTATTTCCAATGAGTTAGTGGAATGGTCTTGGCTGACTTATTGAACTACCACCACTTATAGAAGATGAGAGAATTCTTGCAAGTCTAGGTTAAAAGTATCAAGGGGTATAGCGTATATTATAGTTTCTTT
>DATGTQ010000080.1 GCA_035301805.1 Tissierellales bacterium | reverse complement strand
TTTAAATATGTATTTTACTGAATATTAATAAGAATTTTTACTTCTAAATGATAAATAATTGGTATTAATATATTTTATATAGTAGCTTGTCCATTAAATGAATATTTATTGTTTTTTATGTATTAGATTGAAATTTATTTAACATTATATTTTATATTTATTTCTTACTTTATATTGTATCACAATAGTATATACAATTCATTCCAAAGTTCAAAAAAATCACGTCTTTTGTCGATGGCTGTGAAATTTTAGGCTTTTAACATAAAAGCTTATAAACATTATACCATATTAACTGTCCATTGTTTACTATATAGTAAACAATAAAAATAAAATTTAATATTTCGTTGACATTAAAATAAATTATTGATATTATAAAGATAGAAAATAAGAATAAAAACTCATATAGTTCTCAAAATAAGGTTGAGAAGTTTCTACTAAATGACCATAAATCATTTAACTATGAGTGAAAGTGTACCTAGGGTTCCGAAGATTATTATCTTGTCTGGTCCAAGCGGTACAAATACTTGATTTAAGTATTACACCGAAGGGAGAAAAGCCCAGTCGGGTAGGTTTCGCTTAGCCTACCTGACTGGGCTTAATAATTTTTAGGAGGGTTTATTTTGGAATACAGAAGAGTATTTGTGGAAAAGAAAGATGAATTTGATGTAGAAGCAGATAATTTGTACAAAGACTTTAAGGATTATCTTAAGATTAAATCTTTAGAAAAGGTAAGAGTTATTAATGTTTATGACATAATTAATGCTTTCTGTGAAGATTATAGTCGGATAGTAAAAGAAGTTTTATCAGAAAGAAATTTAGATAATGTATATGAAAGAAACCTTCCAATTGATAATACTGAAAAATATTTTAGAGTTGAAATTGTTCCAGGACAATATAACCAGAGGGATGATTCAGCCATCCAATGTGTAAATGCATTATTAGGAAAGAAAGATATATTAGTTAAAAGCTCTAAAATATTAGTGTTTAAAGGAATAAATGGAGAAGAATTAAATAAAATAAAAAATTATTATATTAACCCAGTGGAAATGAGAGAAGTAGATATAGAATCATTCACCTATGAAGAAAGAGAAGAAACTACTGATGAAGTTGAAATTATAAATAATTTTATAAATATGTCTCAAAATGAAATATTAAAAATGAAAGAAAACTATGGCATAGCTATGGATGTTGAAGATTTACTATTTTGTCAAAAATATTTTAAGGGAGAAGAAGAAAGGGATCCAAGTATTACAGAAATAAAAGTTATAGATACCTATTGGTCAGATCACTGTAGACATACTACCTTTATGACGGAAATATTAGATGTAGAAATTGAAGATAGTATATATAAGTCTATATTAGAAGAAGCTCTTAAAGACTATATCCAATCAAGGAATTATGTCTATGAAGATAAAGAGAAACCAATGTCCTTAATGGATTTAGCCACTGTAAATATGAAGGAAATAAAGAAAAAAGGCTTATTAGAAGATAAAGAAGAGTCAGAAGAAATAAATGCAGCAAGTATAGAAATAGATGTAGATATAGATGGGGAAAATGAGAAATGGCTTTTAATGTTTAAAAATGAAACTCACAATCATCCTACAGAAATAGAGCCTTTTGGTGGAGCAGCAACCTGTCTTGGTGGATGTATTAGAGACCCTTTATCTGGTAGATCCTATGTATATCAAGCTATGAGGATTACAGGTGCTGGCGATCCAAGACAAAGTTTCGAAGATACTTTAGAAGGAAAATTACCTCAAAGAAAGATTACTCAAAAAGCTATGGAAGGTTATAGTTCCTATGGAAATCAAATAGGTGTACCTACAGGTTATGTAAGGGAAATATATGATGAAGGCTATATAGCAAAAAGAATGGAAGTAGGAGCCTTAGTAGCAGCGGCACCAAAGAAAAATGTAAGGAGAGAATCTTCAGAACCTGGAGATTTAATACTCTTAGTAGGAGGGAGAACAGGTAAGGATGGCTTAGGTGGAGCCGTAGGTTCATCTAAAGAACATACAGAAGAATCCTTAGAAACTGGTGGTGCAGAAGTACAGAAAGGAAATCCACTACTGGAGAGAAAAATATTAAGGCTGTTTAGAAATAAAGAAGTAAGCACTATGATTAAAAAATGTAATGATTTTGGTGCAGGAGGAGTTTCTGTAGCTATAGGGGAATTAGCTGATGGGTTATTTATAGATTTAGATAAAGTACCTTTAAAATATCCAGGATTAAATGGAACAGAAATAGCATTATCAGAATCTCAAGAGAGAATGGCAGTAGTAGTAGAAGAAGAAAATTTAGATAAATTTATTGAATTAGCGGAAAAAGAAGATTTAGAAACTACATTAGTAGCAGAAGTTAGAGATAATAATAGATTAACTATGGTATGGGGAAATGAACCTATAGTAGATATTTCAAGAAGATTTTTAGACACCAATGGAATAAGAAAAAAGATAAATGTATATGTAGAAAAACAAGAAGAAGAGAATTATTTCCATAGGGAACCAGAACATATAGAAAGTAAAAATATAAAAGAAAACTGGATGAACAATATAAATCAATTAAATACTTCTAGTCAAAAAGGTTTAGTAAAAAAATTTGACCATACAGTAGGCAGTGGTACAGTTCTTATGCCAGTAGGAGGAAAATATAGATTGACTCCTGCTGAAGGAATGGTAGCAAAAATTCCAGTATTAAAAGGAGATACTAATACCTGTTCTATTATGACCTATGGTTTTGATCCGAAGATTTCTAAATGGAGTCCATTCCATGGAGGAATGTATGCAGTTATAGAATCTTTAGCAAAGGTAACAGCAATAGGTGGAGATTTTAGAAAAGTAAGATTAACTTTCCAAGAGTATTTTGAAAGAATAGGTGAGGATAAGAAGAAATGGGGGAAACCTTTCTCTGCCTTATTAGGAGCTTATTCTGTAATGAAAAATTTAGACATACCAAGTATTGGTGGAAAGGACAGTATGTCCGGTACTTTTAAAGATATAGATGTGCCACCTACATTAATATCTTTTGCAGTTACTACCGATAAAGTTCAAAATATAATATCACCTGAATTTAAGGGAATAGGTAATGATGTGGTATTAATCACCCTAGATATAGATGAAAAAGGTATGGTAGATTTTGAACAGCTGAAAAGAAATTATGGAAAGATAAAAGAATTAATTGATGAGGGAAAAATAATATCTGCTTCCACTATTAAATTTGGTGGCCTAGCTAGAACTATAAGTGAAATGAGTTTTGGAAATAAAAT
>DATGTQ010000079.1 GCA_035301805.1 Tissierellales bacterium | reverse complement strand
AATTATGTTTGGTAATCCAGAAACTACTACTGGTGGAAGGGCTTTAAAATTTTATTCTAGCGTAAGAATCGATATTAGAAGATTTGACTCTATAAAGCAAGGAGATAATATTCTTGGTAATAGAACAAGAGTAAGGGTAGTTAAAAATAAAGTTGCCCCTCCTTTTAAAAAAGCTGAATTTGATATTATGTATGGAACAGTAATATCTAAAGAAGGAAATATATTAGATGTAGGCGTTGAAGCAGATATTATAAAAAAAGCTGGTTCTTGGTATAGTTATGAAGAACATAAATTAGGTCAAGGAAGGGAAAACGCAAAGGATTTCTTAATTGAAAATCCAGAAGTCTCAAGGGAAGTAGAAAATAAAATTAGAGAATACTATGGTTTAAAGCCTGGTAATACAGGTATAGATAAAAATAAAGTGAATAAAAAAAATAAAAAAGATAAAGAAAAAGAATAATAAAACCTCCTTACCTTTAAGGAGGTTTTATTTCAAGGAGTGTTTATTATTGAATTTTTTATTTTTAACAGATACTCATATAAGAGGTACTTCTCCTAAAAATAGAACAGATAATTTTGTGGAAACCCTAGAAAAGAAATTCAATGAAATAGTAAATTTGTGTAGTAAATATAAAATTGACTATGTCCTTCATGGAGGAGATCTTTTTGATAGGCCGGATATATCTATATCTATTGTTAGTAAGTTTGCTAAAGTATTAAATGAAATAAAGGTTCCCATATATACTATTTGTGGTAACCACGATATATATGGACATAATCCAAGTACTATTAATAGAACTATGTTAGGTTTGTTTAATGCTATTAATATTGTTAATGTAATAAAGGAAGGAGAAAAAGTTTTACTAGAAAAAGATAATATAGTTGTTCAACTTACTGGTCAGCCCTATACTTATGATATTGATGATGAAAATAATAGAGATAAGTACATAGTCAAAGATATTGATAAAAAAGCTGATTATGCTATTCATATAGTTCATGGTATGTTATTAGATCGCCCTTTTATTAAAGGTATTCCTTATACATTAATTGATGATATAAAAGACACATATGCAGATATAACCTTGGCTGGCCATTACCATACTGGTTTTGGAGCTTTAGAAATGGAAAATAAGTTTTTTATAAATCCAGGTAGTTTAGTACGAATTACTAATAGTTTAAAGGAAATTGAACGAATTCCTAAGGCTGTTTTAATAGAAATAAAGGATGGAATAAAAATTGAGTTAATACCATTAAAAGTGGCTTTAGCTGGAGAAAAAGTTTTAGACAGAAAAGAAATAGAAAGCACTATCTTTAAAAATGAAAAACTATTTGAGTTTAAACAATCAATAGATGCAGCTGTAAATTTTGAAAAATTAGATATAAATCAAATTTTATTAGATATTTCTGATAGTGAAGGAGTTAGCCCTACTGTTAAAGAGGAAGCCTTAAATAGAATAGCATCATCACAAATGAAAATAGTAAGGGAGCAAAATTAAGATGAAATATATTGAGAAGGTAGTTTTAGAAAATTTTCAATCACATAAATATAGTGAATTAGAATTTGATGAACATTTAAATGTTATAGTGGGTCCATCTGATCAGGGGAAAAGTGCCATTATCAGGGGAATAAAATGGGCTCTATTTAATGAGCCATCTGGAGATTTCTTCATTAGAGAAGGAGAAAATAAATGTAGTGTTACTATAATATTTAGTGACAATACTAAAGTAAAGAGATATAGAAGTAATAGTAAAAATTTATACCTATATTATGATTCTGAAGGAAATGAAACTATATATCAAGGTTTTGGAAATACTGTTCCTCTTGAAATAAAAGAGAAAATTAATATTAGAAAAATTCATCTTGATACTTCGGAAACTAACTCTGTAAATATTAGTGAACAATTAGAGGGCCCTTTTCTATTGTCTGAGAGTAAAGCTGTAAGAGCCAATGCTATAGGCCGCTTAGTGGGTGTCCATATAATAGATAATGCTATTAGGGATACAGTTAAAGAAATAATTAATTTAAATTCTTCTAGAAGAAATTTAATTAATTTTCAAGAAAGCTTAAATGAAGATTTAAAGAAATATGATTATTTAGATAGACTTGAAAAAGATATTAATGAAATAGATAAGCTTTTATTAGAAGTGAAGGAAAAAAAGGAAAAGATAGAGAAGTTAAAAAAATTAAATACAGAGTTAAAAGTTACAATGGAAGAATTCTATAAGATAAATAAAGTAATTTCTAAATTAGATAATATTAACAAGATAGAAATATATAAAGAAAACCTAGAATATAGAATTAAATCCTATACTTTAATAGTCAATAACTATAATATATTAAAGGATTTAGATAAAAATATTAAATACAATTCTCACATCATAAATAAATTAACAAATCTAGAGGAAACTCAAGCTGTTTATAAACTATTGGAACAGAAAAAGGAAATATTTACTAACCTATTAGATATTAATAAAGACTATAAAAAAGTAAATAGCTACTATGATAAAAACTTAAATATAATAAAAAAATTAACGCATACTGATAAAATAGATGAAAACATTAAGAATTTAGAAAAATTTAATAATAAGTTAAATAAATTAATTAAATTAAATACTTCTTTAGGAGATTCTAATAAGAGAATAGTTTTTGGTAATTTTTATTTAGAAAAATTATCTAATGTAAATACTGCTGAGAAGTTTACTAATGAAATTAATGACTTGATAGTTAAGAAACATAAACTAATTTCAATTAAGGAGAAATATGATGAAAATATTAAAGAAATAAATATATCTAAAAATAAAATTAAAAAAGAAGAGTTACAAACTCAAAAGCTGTTGGAGGAGTATAAAAAACTATTATTAGAACTGGAAGTTTGTCCATTATGTTTTAGTAAAATACACAGCAGCACTATTAATAATATTATTGATAATTATAGGTAAGGAGGTTTCAAATTGGCAGATTATGAAAAGGAACTTAATAATTTAAAGCAAAATTTAGAAAGGGCTAAGACATTAAAATATAAAGCTGAAGTGCGACTCGAACAACTTACTCAAGAAAAGGAAAAAATAATTAAGGAATTAAAAGAATTAGGGGTAAATCCCGAAGATTTAGATATGGAAATAGAAAAATTGGAAAATGAAATTAATAATTTATTTAAAGATGCAAATGAATTATTACCAAGAGATATATTAGAAAAGATGTGATAAATGTCATGACCGAATATGATGAGTTAAAAAGTTACTTAGATTTATTAAAACAGTATTATGCAAAAGAAAGTGGTAAAAGGGAAAAAATTATTGAACAGCTTAAGGAAAACAATGAAAAAATAGCTTCAATTGAAAAGCAACAGGAACTACTAGAACAGGTTAATATTTTACTACAAAAAACTTCCCAATTTGCTCGTGAACAAGCGAAAGTTCAGGTAGAAAATCTTGTTACTAATTGTTTAGAGTATATTTTTGAAAATAATACTCAGTTTAAAATCGAAATAAACGAAGCTTATAAAAAACAAAACGCTGAATTCTATGTAATAACCAATGTTGACGGAGAAGAAATTAAAACTAAACCTACTGAGTCTAGGGGTGGGGGAGTTGTTGATATTGTATCCTTAGCTTTAAGAATATCATTTCTCCAAATTCATAGACCTTTTATTGAAGGTCCTTTAATATTAGATGAGCCAGCAAAACATGTAAGTGAAGAATATATTTTTAATGTTGCTAATTTTTTAAAGAAAACTTCAGAAATGTTTAATAGGCAAATTATTATGGTAACACACAATAATCACCTATCAGCCATTGGTACAAATGCATATAAGGTAGAGTTAAAAGGAACAGAGAGTATTGTAGAAAAGTTGACTTTTAACTTGTGAAAAAAACTTGACAGAATTGACTAAAAGTAATAAAATTAAAGCGTATGCTGGCTGTTCAAATCAAGATAGTTAAATCACTATAGGCCGAGATACCTCGGTTTATATTTTTATTGGATTGAATTATATTTGAAAATGTGTAATGGAACTTGAAAATTAAATAGAAAGGGAGGTGCTTTGTTATTGAACTTTTAATAGCTGTTATTATAAGTGTTATAATAGGAATTGTCATTGGATATTATATAAGGAAAACCATTGGTGAAGGAAAAATTGGTAATGCTGAATTATTAGCTGAAAAGATTCTTGACGATGCTAAGAGGGATGGTGAATCTCATAAGAAGGAACTACTCCTTGAAGCCAAGGAGGAAGTTCATAAAATGAGAACTGAAATAGAGAAAGAAAATAGAGAAAGAAGAACTGAACTTCAAAGATTAGAGCGTCGGCTTGTTAATAAGGAAGAAGTTATTGATAGAAAAAGTGAAAACTTTGATAGAAAAGAAGAACTTCTAACTAAAAGAACAAAGCGTTTAGAAGAAAAGGAACATGAAATTGGTAAGCTTTATGAAAAACAAGTAGATGAGTTAGAAAGGTTGTCAGGACTCACTACTGATGAAGCAAAAGAAACACTATTAAATGATGTTAAGAAAGAAATAGTTCATGAATCTGCCATTATGATAAAAGAACATGAAAGTAAGGCTAAAGAAGAAGCTGAAAAGCGGGCAAGGAAAATTATTTCTTGTGCAATTCAAAAATGTGCTGCTGATCACGTAGCTGATACTACGGTAACAGTGGTACCTTTACCTAATGATGAAATGAAAGGGCGTATAATAGGTAGAGAAGGTAGGAATATTAGAACATTAGAGACATTAACAGGAATAGATTTAATAATCGATGATACTCCAGAAGCTGTAGTATTATCAGGTTTTGATCCAATTAGAAGAGAAGTTGCTAGAATTGCATTGGAAAAACTAATAGCAGATGGAAGAATCCATCCAGCTAGAATTGAAGAAATGGTTGAAAAGGCCAAGAAAGAAGTAGATGTTATTATAAAAGAAGAAGGCGAACAAGCTGCCTTTGATGTGGGAGTACACAATCTTCATCCTGAACTAATGAAATTATTAGGAAGATTAAAGTACAGAAGTAGTTACGGCCAAAATGTATTAAGGCATTCCATAGAGGTAGCCCATCTTGCAGGAACTATGGCTGCAGAGTTAGGTGTGGATATTAAGGTTGCAAAGAGAGCGGGATTATTACATGATATAGGTAAGGCTGTGGATCACGAAATTGAAGGTCCTCATGTTACTATTGGTGTAGATTTTGCAAAAAGGTATAAAGAGTCTAAAGAAGTCCTTCATGCAATAGCAGCTCATCATGGAGATGTTGAGCCTCAAACAGTAGAGGCTGTATTAGTACAAGCAGCAGATGCTATATCAGCTGCAAGACCTGGTGCAAGAAGGGAAACCTTAGAAACATATATAAAGAGGCTTGAAAAGCTTGAGGATATAGCCAGTTCCTTTGAGGGAATAGAAAAATCTTATGCTATACAAGCTGGTCGTGAATTAAGAATAATGGTAAAACCTGATGAAATAAGTGATGATTACATTACTCATATTGCAAGAGAAGTCGTAAAAAAAATTGAGCAGGAGCTAGATTACCCTGGACAAATTAAGATTAATGTTATAAGAGAAACAAGAGCAATAGAATATGCAAAATAGGCTTTAAGTTAAAAAATTATTAAAAAAAAGAGGATTCTTTTGTTATTTGTAGAATAGAGATATAAGCACTAAATATAATAAAAAATATAGTTAGAGGGGGCTATTTTAATGGATGTATTAAAAGTATCAGCAAAATCAAGTCCAAATTCTGTTGCAGGAGCATTAGCTGGAGTCTTAAGAGAAAAAGGGAATGCGGAGATTCAGGCAATCGGTGCAGGTGCAATTAATCAGGCTGTTAAAGCTATTGCTATTTCTAGAGGTTTTGTAGCACCAAGTGGTATGGATTTAATTTGTATACCAGCTTTTACTGACATTGAAATTGAAGGAGAAGAAAGGACAGCAATAAAGTTCCTTGTTGAACCAAGATAGTAAAAACTAAAAAAACCTGCTGAATTTTGGCAGGTTTTTTTCTATGTATATTATAATCCTATGAATAGGGAGTGAATTCTAATGATAACAGATTTGCATTTACATACTACTTTTTCTGATGGTTCATATACCCCCTCCCAAGCTGTAGATATGGCAGTTGAATCTGGTCTTGATGGTATTGCTATTACTGATCATGATTCACTAGAAGGAATTGAAGCTGCTGTAAAGAGGGGAAAATTATACAATGATTTTTATATTATCCCAGGAATTGAATTTGGTTGTGTCTATTTAGATGAAGAAGTCCACTTATTAGGATATTTTTTTGATTATTACTCAGAAAATATGTTATCCTTAACTAAGGGGTTGAAAGATGCAAGAGTAACAAGAGGAGAAAAAATAATTAAAAAATTAAATAATCTAGGAATTAAAATTACTATTGATGATGTAATAAAACATGCTAGAAAAGATTATATTGGAAGGCCTCATATAGGAAGGGCATTAATAGATAAAGGATATGTAAATTCAATGGATGAAGCCTTTGGAAAATATTTAAATAGAGGAAAACCAGCTTATGTTGAACGCTATAAACTAAGAATTGAGGAAGTTGTAGAACTTATTCATAGTGAAAATGGTCTTGTAAGTCTTGCTCATCCTGGTTTATTGGATCAGAAAGAAATAATAAATCACTGTATTAAGTCTGGAATTGATGGTATAGAGGTTATACATCCTAAACATTCTAATAAAAATGTACTAGATTTTATTAAAGTAGCAGAAAGATTTAATTTGATAGCTACTGGCGGTTCAGATTGGCATGGTAATTTTAAAGATGGAGACTGTTTACTAGGAAAGTATTATGTAAACTTAAATAATATTCCTGAAATGAAAAGGAGGATACAAAATGTCAACATATAAAGGGGAACGAAATAGGCAGTTTCCTGCTAAAATTAGTACAACCTCTTTTGTAAAACTCTATATCTTACACTTTCTTAAAGAAAGAAGCTATTATGGAAATGAAATTATAGATGAGATAAAAACTAGACTTGATGGTAAGTGGGAACCAAGTCCAGGAATGGTTTATCCTTTACTTAGAGATTTAGAGGAAAAGGGTTATGTAACAGGTTGGTGGGATGAACCTGATAAAAGATCTATAAGAAGATATAAAATTACTGATAAAGGGTATGAGCATTATAAAGTAATACTATTAATGTATAAACCAATTTTTGAGGATTCCTTACACATTATTAATAATGTTCTAATGGATATATATGGGATAGATAGATAAATAAATATTTAACATAAATTAAAATGATAAAAATGGAGGTATGCATATGAATTTATCTAAAAAGGGTTTAGAAATATCACCATCTGTAACATTAGAAATTACTGCTAAAGCTAAGGCTATGAAAGCAGAAGGAATTGACGTTATAAGCTTTGGCGCAGGTGAACCAGATTTTAACACTCCTGAATCTATTCAAAAAGAAGGAATAAGAGCGATTAAGAAAGGCTTAACCAAGTATACAGCTGCTTCTGGAATTACAGAACTTAAAAAAGCGGTCTGTGAAAAGCTAGAAAAGGATAATAATTTAACTTATGAACCTGAAAATATTATTATTTCAAGTGGTGCAAAACATTCAATTTATAATGCATTAATGGCAATACTAAACCCAGAAGATGAAGTGATAATTTCTATACCATATTGGGTTAGCTATCCTGAAATGGTTAAAATTGCAGGGGGAAAACCTGTCTTTATTCAAACTAAAGAAGAAAATGGTTTTAAATTTAATGTTGATGATTTAAATAATGTATTGACAGATAAAACTAAAGCAATAATTTTAAACAGTCCAAGTAATCCAACAGGTGCAATTTATACAAAAGATGAATTAGGTGTAATTGCTAATTGGGCTGTTGAAAATAATGTATTTGTAATTTCTGATGAAATTTATGAAAAATTAATATATGATGATCTAAAACATGTAAGTATAGCTAATCTTGGTGATGAAATAAAGGATTTAACTATTGTTATAAATGGGATGTCTAAAGCATATGCTATGACTGGCTGGAGAATTGGATATGCTGCTGCACATAGAGATATAGCAAAAATTATGAGTAATATTCAAAGTCATACTACTTCTAACCCATGCTCAATATCTCAATATGCAAGTATTGAAGGATTAACAGGAGAACAAGAAAACGTTTTAGAAATGAAAAAACATTTTGAAGAAAGAAGAAATTATATGAATAAAGCTGTTAATTCTATTAAAGGATTAAGCTGCAAAAAACCTGAAGGTGCTTTCTATATTATGATTAATTTTAAAGAGTTAAAAGGAAAAGTTATTAATGGACAAACAATAAATAGTTCCTTAGACTTAGCAAACTTATTATTAGATAAAGGTAATGTAGCAGTTGTTCCAGGAATGGGTTTTGGTGATGACGACTATATAAGACTTTCATATGCAACATCTATGGAAAATATTAAAGAAGGATTAAAGAGAATAAAGGATATAGTAGAGGAAAATTAATAGAGATTTAAGTTTAAAGAGAATTAAAATAGAATTGGTAATAATAGTATAATAAAAAAATATATAATATTATAATAAAAGATAATAAAGTTTTACAAGGTAAATACGTTTATCTAAGGATACTTTTAAAGGAAAAAGAACCGCTATATATGCTACAAATATAAAGGGGTTCTTTTTTATTTAGATATAAAATAAGGTTATTATAATAAGGATAATTAGGTGATATTATGAAAAAGCATATTGACAAAAGATATGTTAAGAATATGAATGCTTTGTCTATAGGGGAAAATAAAATTTTAAATGAAAGTAAAGTTTGTATTGTTGGCTGTGGAGGATTAGGTGGATATATTATTGAATTACTTGGGAGAATTGGAGTGGGAAACCTTACTGTTATAGATGGAGATGTTTTTGATGAAACAAATTTAAATAGACAAGTTTTATGTCATACTAAAAATATAGGTCAAAATAAAGCTATTGAAGCAAAAAAAAGGATGGAGCTAGTAAATCCATTAATTAAGGTAACGGCAATAGATAAAATGCTAACTGCAAAAAATGCATCTACTATTTTAAAGGGGCATGATGTTATAGTAGATGCTCTTGATAATATTAAAGTAAGATTATTATTACAAGAAAAAGCTAAACAATTAGATATACCAATGATACATGGAGCTATAGCTGGATTTTATGGTCAGGTTACTACTATCTTGCCTGGAGATGATATACTAAATAAATTATATCCAGAAGATACTATAGAAAAGAAAGGGATAGAAGGGAGTCTGGGAAACCTTTCTTTTATAGTTCCATTAATTGCATCAATGGAAGTTTCAGAAGTAATAAAACTGCTAATAAAACAAGGAGATTTGCTAAATAAAAAAGTTTTATTCATTGATAGCTTAGAAAATAATTATGATTTAATTGAGTTTGATTAATTAACAATGGATATTGTTGGCTATAAGCAATTCAAACATAGGTTAACATAACTTTATTATGTAAACCTATGTTTGAATTATTGAATTAGTTAACATAATAAAATTATGTTAACTAAAATATATTTACTCATGATAATACATTTTTCATCCTAATAGTTAAGCTATAATTTAGAACATTAGTTTTAAGATATTAAAATTATACTAAAATTAAAATCTTATTATATAAAGTATTAGATAATAAGATTTTAATTCAATTAATAAAGTTATCTGAAAAATAATTTATTTATAAAAACTTTATAGTTTCCAACATAAATTTGGTGTAAAATGGAACATTTATAATAATAACAATATAAATCGCATTTTATTGAACTTTATAAAGTTATAAGATTCCAGTTTGTGGTTTAATGCTTTAAACATACGATTTAGGAGCCTTTATATTGTTAAGAATGTTATTGTATTCAAAATGTATTTAAGTCCAAAATTGCCACCTTTTAAAGACCGCTTTTTTATAATTTGCTTTTATAATATTTCGCCCTGGATTTTATAGGAAATTAACAGCGGATACATTACTTAGGAAGCTATTTAAATACTATATAGTTATATATAAATAATATTTGTTATATGTTTAATGGAAATGTTTAATAATTAATTTCAAAGATAAAATAAATGATGAATCAAAATAACCTAAGCTTGAGGTATAAAAATAATCTAACAATGATAAATAATCAACTAATTTTTGTCTAAAATATGGTATAATAAACATAAGGGATTAGTTGAATTAGGCCAAAAAACCACTCTTTCTTCCTATTTTATCTAATATGAAGAGATTGCAGGAGCGCAAAAGAGGAGAGTGGTGATATGGAAAGAGAAACAGTTATGCTGTGGGGTATATTTTGTATGACAATAGTAGCGCTAGTAGGTATAGCTTCTATTACAATATACAATAAGGACAAACTGGAGTTAGAATTTAAAACAAAAACTGAAGTAAAAGATAATGCCAAAAATGAAATAGACTTTAATATGAAGCAAGGAGAAAAAGATACAAAAAAATAGACTTCGTGTTCACAGCACGCAGCCTATTTAAAAGATAGTTCAACTAATTTTATCCTGCAATCTCTTCTATTTTTATTATATCCTATATTTAAAAAAATAACAACATGAGGTGAGGAAATGAATAAAATTTTAATAGCTATGATAACTTGTATAACTATAATAGCTATCTCAAGTATAGTAGCAATTGTTAAAAAACAAAGTAATATGCAATAAAGAATAAATTAGAATTAAATTTTAAAGCGAAAGCTAAGATTGAAGATGATATAAAAATTAATTAGATTTTAATATAAAGCAATATTTATTACTTTTTAAATAGTTAAGATATTTAAATGATTACTATAATTATTTAATACGGTCTATTTACCGTTTATTTTTTTATCTATTTATCATTAGTCACAAAATATGTATTTTGTGACTAACATATGATATAATTATAGTAAAAGTACTAAAAATTATAGAAAGGATGATTTTCATGAGAGATTTACCTATTATTGCAGAGGATTTTTTGAATTATATGGAGACTATTAAAGGTGCTTCCTCAAATACTGTTAAAGAATATTATTATGACTTAAGAACTTTCTTCAAATACCTTAAACTTAGATATCGATTAGTTGATGACTCTATTCCTTTTGAGGATATTGACATCACTGATATTGATGTTGATTTCATCAAAAGAATTAACTTACAGGACCTTCATGCCTATATTGGTTATGTAGATAAAAATATGAATAATGGTAATTATACTAAATCTCGAAAAGTTGCTAGTATTAAATCATTTTATTCTTATCTTTATGGCATTGTAAATGTTATAGATAAAAATCCAGCAGATTTCTTAGAGTTCCCTAAAACTAAAAATCGACAACCTGTCTTCCTCACTTTAGAAGAAGCGACAAAACTTCTAGATGCCGTTAACACTAATAAAAATGAGTACTATAGAAAAAGAGATTATGCTATCCTCACCCTCTTCTTAAACTGTGGCTTAAGATTGTCAGAGCTTGTTAGTATTGATATTGATAAGATAAAAGGTGACACTTTAGCCGTTGTAGGAAAAGGAGATAAAGAAAGGACTATATACTTAAATGACTCTTGTATTTCTGCTATTGATGACTATTTAAAGGTTAGACCTGAAGAAAATAATGATAAAAAAGCATTATTTTTAAGTAAAAGAAAAAACAGAATAAGTACTAGAGCTGTTCAGCATGCAATAGATAAATATTTAAAGATAGCAGGGTTAGATCCTACTGTCTATTCCGCCCATAAGCTAAGACATACAGCGGCAACTTTAATGTATCAATATGGTAATGTAGATATTAGAGCGTTGCAAGAAATTTTAGGACATGAAAATGTTTCTACAACCCAAATATATACTCACATTGATGACCAACGTCTTAGAACTGCTGTAAAGAGCAATCCACTTGCTGACCATAATAATTCAAATTAGAACTAATGTTTGATGTTTAAATATTAATATGGTATAATCATATAAATAAAGTAAATATAAGGGGTGATATACGTGTATAAAGACTTAAGTGATAGACAACTTCAGATACTTAATTTTATTAAGTCACAAGTTGAAATTAAAGGTTATCCTCCTTCTGTAAGAGAAATATGTAAAGGAGTAAACCTTAAATCTACTTCGACTGTTCACGGGCATTTAGAAGCCCTTGAAGAAAGAGGATATATAAGAAAAGATCCAACTAAACCAAGAGCTATTGAAATAACTGATAAAAACTATCTAAATTCAAAACAAGATATTGTTTCTGTACCAGTTGTTGGCTGTGTTACTGCTGGAAAACCTATTTTGGCTGTAGAAAATATAGAAAGCACTTTCCCTATATCCAAAGAATTTACTCAAGATGCAGACATTTTCATGCTTAAAGTTCAAGGGGATAGTATGATTGATGCTGGTATATATAGTGGCGATTATATTCTAGTGAAACAACAAAATTATGCGAATAATGGTGATATTGTCGTTGCTTTAATTGATGAAGAAGCAACAGTTAAAAGATTTTTTAAAGAAGAAAATTATATAAGATTACAACCAGAAAATTCTTCTATGGGGCCAATATATACTGATAACGTACTAATATTAGGTTTAGTTATAGGACTATATAGACAATTTTAAAGGTTTACATAGAAATTATATTGTAAAATATTATTAGTTTAATCATAAAAGACCTGGAATTAATCCCAGGTCTTTTATGATTATATTATTTCCATTCTATAATGTATCTTTATTAGCTAAATCTATAATTGTACTTGGTACTATTGTTGATATTGCATGTTTATAAATTAATTGTTGTTTTCCTTCACTATCAAGAATTAATGTATAATTATCAAAACCTTTAACAATACCTTTTAGCTGATATCCATTTACTAAAAAAACCGTAATACCTACTCTCTCTTTTCTAGCTCTATTCAAAAAAACATCTTGAAGATTCATTGGGCCTTTCAAATTGACAACCTCCCTTATTATTATTTAATTCTTTTATTTAATTATTTACTTTTTCTTTACATAATTTATAATATCATTTTCTATATTATATGAACCAGTAAATTTGTCAATATCTATCCACTTTATATCTTTATTCCTTCTAAACCAAGTTAACTGTCTTTTTGCAAGTCTTCTTGAGTTTTGTTTTATTAAGTTAATTGCTTCTTCTAAACTAATCTCTCCTTCAAAATATTTAATAACTTCTTCATAACCAATTCCCTTCATAGAAGTTAAACTTTTATCATATCCCATTTTTAATAGATTCTCTACTTCTCCTAAAAGTCCTTCTTTTATCATTAATTCTACTCTTTTATTTATCCTTGAATATAATCTTGCCCTTTCCATGCTTAGTCCAACTAAAGTTAAATCATATTTATTATTTGGCCTTCGGAGATCTTTATAATAATCTGACATAGGTTTACCAGTTTCATTATATATCTCTAAGGCTCTTATAACTCTTTTTCTATCGTTTTTATGGATTCTTTTAGCCGACTTAGGATCTACTTCCTTTAGCTGATTGTAAATATAGTCATTCCCATACTTATCAGCCAATGATAAATATTTATCTCTCAATATATAATTTGGAGATACTTGAGTAAAACTTAATTGATATACTAGTGAATTAATATAAAACCCTGTACCTCCTACTATCATCGGTAACTTTCCTCTATTATATATGTCCTCTATATGTTCTGTAGCAGCTTCTTTATAATCTGCTACAGTAAACTCTTCATCTGGATAAACAATGTCTATCATATAATGTGGAATATCCTTCATTTCTTCCTCTTTAATCTTTGCCGTTCCAATATCCATATATTTATATATCTGCATAGAATCAGCCGAAATAATTTCTCCCTCTAACTTTTCAGCAATCTTAACTGAAACACCTGTTTTTCCTACCGCAGTTGGCCCTAAAAGAATAAATAAAGGTATTTTTTCAACTGTCATTTAATCATCCTTTACATAAATACATAAACCTTTTACATAATCCTTTTACATAATCCTTTTAAATTGCTTCTCTAACTCTTGCTTAGTCATTTTTATAATAGTTGGTCTGCCATGAGGACATGTATATGGATTTTCTATTTCCTCTAGTTGTTTAAATAAGTTATATACTTCTATTTCCGTGATTTCATCCCCGGCCTTCACAGCGTTAGAACAAGCAATTTTCATTATCTTCTCTAATCTCATTTCATAATTACTCTCTATATCTTCATTAAAATTATCTAATATATCAAAAAATAATTCTTTATAATTAGGTTTACCAAACAATACAGGCACTCCCCTTAAAGCTATGCTATTCATACCAAATTCATCTATTTCAAAACCTAATTTACGAAACAAATCTATGTTCTCCTTAAAAACACTTAATTCTTGATCAGTTAAATCTATTATCTCAGGAGCTAACATTTTTTGAATTATAACCTTTTCATTTTTATATTCCTTTTTATACTTTTCATATAATATTCTTTCGTGGCTAGCATGTTGGTCTATAATATACAAACTATCATTAGTATTATCTTGAGTAATTATATAGGTTTTAAACGCAATGCCAATTATTTTTAAATCTGTTAATAACGGAAATTTATCTCCCTTGGATTTAGTTTTTAAATCATGATTATCTATTGAATTTTTATCCCTTTTACATTCCCTACTTATACTCTTTTTCTCAACACTATCTTCAGCTTTATTTTGACTATATAGATTGTTATCATCTACATCTTCATAATTTATATTATTATAGTCTACATCCTCATAATCTGCATGATTATAGCTATTGCTATTATTATCTATATTTTTATAATTTATATTCTCATACCTATTATTATAATCATTGTAATCTTCATCAGAATCTCTAATTTCATCTACTGGCTTTTTTTCATCCTTTTGACTACTATTCATATTTTCTTTTGGTATATCTAAAAATGTAATATCTTCATATTCTGTCTTCTTTTTTTTCTTTTTAGATAATTCAACTTTTGGTACACTGTATAAACTATGAATAGCAGAATTTATACATTTATTTATTGCTACATCTAACATATATTGTTGTTCAATTTTTACCTCTTGTTTGGTTGGATGAATATTTACATCTATTAACATAGGATCAATTTCTATAAATAATATAAACACTGGAAATTTATTAATAGGTATTAATGTTTTATACTTCTCTTCTACAATTTTTGATATATGATGGCTTTTTATATATCTATTGTTAATATAAACATATTGGTGAGCCCTACTCCCTCTATAAAAAATATTATTTGAAATATACCCATAAATTTTCGAAACATCATCTTCATAATAAACTTCCTTTAAATTCTCAACAAATTCTTTGCCAAGTAATAAATAAATATTTGAAGATAAATCATTATTCCCAGGTGTATTTATTACAACCCTATCATCTTTAATATATTTAAATGATATATTTGAGTTACCAAGGGCCAATTTATATATTAAATCACTTATATGTTTAGATTCAGTAATATTACTCTTTAAAAATTTTTTTCTAACAGGTATATTATAAAATAGGTCTTTAACGATCATTGTGGTACCTATGGGACATCCAACTATATTTTTTTCTATAACTTTGCCATTTTCTATATATAATTGGCTACCCTTTAAACTATCCTTCGTTTTTGTTAAAGTTTCCATCTTACTTACTGTAGATATACTAGCTAAGGCTTCTCCACGAAAACCTAAAGATATAGTTTCACTAAGATCTTCTATAAATTCTATTTTACTTGTAGAATGTCTTTTAAAAGCTAAATCTACCTCATCATTAGGAATGCCCTTTCCATCATCTGTTACTCTTATATAACTTTTACCAGCATCCTTAATTTCTACTACAATGTTTTTTGCCCCTGCATCAATTGAGTTTTCAACTAACTCTTTTACTATAGAGGCAGGTCTTTCTATAATTTCACCTGCTGCAATTTTATTAACAGTAACTTCATCAAGTATTTTTATCCTATTCATCTTTATCATCTCCTAAAGTTCCTTTGCTTCCTCTACTAATTTATGAAGAATATTTAAGGCCTCTATTGGAGTCATTTTTACTGTATCTATATATTTAATCTTCTCTATTAAATTATCCTTTTTATAATCTGTAAGGTTTAATTGAGTGTTTTCGTTACTACTATCTTTTATTTCTATGTTTTGATTTTCCTTATGACTAAATTCAATACTCTTTAATATCTCATTGGCCCTCATAATAATACTTTGATTTATACCAGCAAGTTTTGCTACTTCAACACCATAACTTTTATTAGTACTTCCTTCTACTATTTTTCTTAAGAATATAATTTCATCACCTTGTTCTTCTATAAGAATATTATAATTTTTAATTCCTGGAAGTCTATTTTCAAGTTCAGTTAGCTCATGATAATGTGTAGCAAATAAAGTCCTAGCTTTTATATTTTCAGCTATATATTCCACAACTGCCCAAGCAATACTTAGTCCATCATAGGTACTAGTTCCCCTACCTACTTCATCTAATATTATTAAACTATCTTTAGTAGCATTGCTAATTATATTAGATACTTCATTCATCTCAACCATGAAAGTACTTTCACCTTGTGATAAGTTATCAGATGCACCTATCCTAGTAAATATTCTATCTACTAGCCCTACAGAAGCTTCTTTAGCAGGAACAAAGCTACCTACCTGAGCCATTAGTGTTATAAGTGCTACCTGTCGCATATACGTTGATTTACCAGCCATATTAGGACCAGTAATTATTAAACATCTACTATCTTTATTATCTAACACTGTATCATTAGGAACAAATAATTCTTCCTCTAAAGTTTTCTCAACTACTGGATGTCTACCTTCTTTTATATCTATAAAGCCATCGTTGTTTAAACTAGGTCTAACATAATTATTCGTATATGCCACATATCCTAAAGAATTTAAAGCATCAATTTTAGATATTATTTTACTTACTTTTTGTATTCTTGCCGTTTCCTTCTTTATTCTATCCCTAATATTTACAAAAATTTTATATTCTAAATCAATCATTTTTTCTTCAGAACCTAAAATTGTTGATTCCATATCTTTTAACTTAGGAGTTATATATCTTTCAGAATTAACTAATGTTTGCTTTCTAATATATTCATCAGGCACCAATTCTAAATTAGATTTAGTTACCTCTATAAAGTAACCGAAAAGTTTGTTATATCCAATTTTTAATGATTTAATCCCTGTTTTCTTTTTTTCTTCTTGTTCTAAATTACTTAACCATTCCTTACCATTCTTCGAAATGGATTTTAGTGATCTTAGTTCTTCATTAAAGTCACCTTTAATTATTCCGCCTTCTTTTATAGATATAGGTGGTTCGTCTACTATAGAATTATCAATCAAATTAAATACATCATCTAGGGTATCAATTTTATCTGCTAATTTATTTAATGGGGCATATCCTGAATCAATAATAAGCTTCTTTATCTTAGGTAATTCTTCCAATGAACTTTTTAAAGAAATTAAATCTCTTGCATTACAATTACCATAAGTAATTTTCCCCATCAATCTTTCCAAATCATAAATATTCTTTAAATATTCTTTAATTTCACTTGTTAAAATAACATCTTTAGAAAAGATTTCTACAATATCAAGTCTTTCCTCTATAAGTTCTTTTTCAATTAATGGCTGCTCCAGCCAATTTTTTAGCAATCTACCTCCCATGGCAGTAGATGTTTTATCTAGTAGCCATATTAAACTACCCTTCTTACCTTTTCCCATAATAGTTTCATTAATTTCAAGATTTATTCTAGTATTTATATCTAGTTCCATATAATTATCCAAATTATAGTATATAACTTCATTAATATGAGTAAGGGCAATTTTTTGAGTTTCTTTTAAATAGTTTAAAAGAATTCCAGTAGCTAAAACACTGTACTTTTTTCTATTTATACCTGACTTTTCAAATACATTATCATCAAAATTATTTTCAATAATATCTTTGCAAAACTTTATATTTATTAACTGATTATCATATTCATTTATATAGGAATTAATGTTATTTTGTATTATTTTAATTATTTTATTTTTTCTTCTCAGCTTATTATTTAAAATAATCTCCGAAGGTTGTATTTTTCCTATTTCGTCTAGAACAAAATTTAATGTAGATTGTCCATTTCCTAAAAGTTCAGTAGTATATAATTCTCCCGTAGAATTATCAACATATGATATACCTGCACCATATTCATCATGATATATGCAGGCTAAAAAATTATTTGATTTTTCATCTAGAGCATTCATATCCGTTATAGTACCAGGAGTTACAACTTGAATTACATCCCTTTTAACAATACCTTTAGCTTCTGATGGGGATTCAAGTTGTTCACATATTGCAACCTTATAACCTTTATCAATTAATTTTGCAATATAAGGTTCCACTGCATGATAAGGCACACCACACATAGGTGCCTTCTTATCCTGGCCTATTCCCCTTTGTGTCAAAGTAATTTCTAATTCCCTAGAAGCGATTAATGCATCATCAAAAAACATTTCATAAAAGTCACCTAACCTAAAAAAAAGTATGCTATCTTTATAATTAGATTTAATCTCCATATATTGTTTCATCATAGGTGTCATTTCTTTCAACTAAATCCCTCCAGCTGTTTATTACTATACTAATTACCTTCTAAACTAATATACCTTCTAAAGTAAAAGTTTTAACTTCAGTAACTTTTACTTTAACTAATTTGCCTATTAAATCTTTGTCACCACTAAAATGTATCAATTTTTCACTTCTAGTTCTTCCACTCAATACAGTATCATCATTTTTACTAGTACCTTCTACTAAAACCTCAACTACCTTATCTTTATATTTTAAATTATTATCATACATAACAACATATAGTTTATCTAATAATCTTTGGAATCTTTGATGCTTAACTTCATAGGGAATTTGTTCTTCCATTTTTGCTGCTTGAGTTCCCTCTCTAATTGAATATAAGAAAGTAAAAGCTGAATCATATTTTACTTTTTCAACTAAATCTAAGGTTTCATTAAAATCCTCTTCTGTTTCACTAGGAAATCCTACAATTATATCAGTAGTTATAGAAATATTAGGAATTATACTTTTTACTTTCTCTATTTTAGCTAAATAGTCTTCTTTTGTATACTTTCTATTCATCAGTTTTAGAATTCTATTGCTCCCTGATTGAACCGGTAAGTGTAAATGCTCACAAACTTTTTCACATTCAGCCATTGCATATATTAAATCATCGGATAAATCCTTAGGATGAGATGTCATAAATCTAATTCTTTCAATACCATCAATTTTATTTACATCTCTTAAAAGCTGTGGAAATCTATAGTCTTTATTTAATGTTTTACCATAGGAATTAACGTTTTGTCCTAATAAAGTAATTTCCTTATAACCTTTTTTGGCTAAATTGCTTATTTCTTTTATTATGGCCTCGGGTTCTCTACTCTTTTCCCTACCTCTAGTATAAGGTACTATACAATAGGAGCAAAAGTTGTTACATCCATATGTTATATTAGTAAAGGCTTTAAAATCGTATTTTCTATTTGCATCAATATCCTCTACTATCTCCCTAGTATCCTCAACAATATCAACTATAGTTTCTTTTGTTTGTAAATGCCTGTTTATTAATTGAGGCAATTTTTGAATATTATTAGTTCCAAATATTATATCAACATGGCTATACTTTTCCACTATAACTTCTCTAATTTCTTTACGTTGCATCATACAACCACATACTGCTAGTATCATATCAGGCTTTTGGTTTTTTAAATGCTTCAATGCTCCTAATTGGCCATAAACCTTTAGCTCTGCATTTTCTCTTACTAAACAAGTATTATATATAATAATATCGCTATCTTTTATTTCATTTGTAAATCTATAACCCATTTGTTCTAAAATCCAAGAGATTTTTTCAGAATCATGTTCATTCATTTGACAACCAAAAGTTAAAATCGTATATTTTTTATCGTTTTTTATATTATCTAAATTCATTACTGTACCTCCTGTTTCTTACTTTCAACTATTTCTATACCATTATATCACAATCATTAGTTTTTATAAGCTTTTATATCATAGTTAGTTTTTATACAATAATTAAATTGAGTAGGTAGTAAACTCTATATTTTTACCACCTACTCAATTTAATTATATAATATTTATTTTTTAAGTAGTTAATCCTCCTGTATCAGTACGTTTTCATATAAATCACATTTTTTAAAACTACAAGTTCCTTGAACATTATTTATACAAGTTACAGCACCACATTTTTTATGGTTATGATTATATGTAGGAGAAATATTCTTACTATTTATACTTTTTGAATCCATAACAGTCAACCCCTTATATATTAGTTATCTAAATTATACCATGCTCAACAAATAAAATCAACAGTATTTTCTGATAATTGAATACTAGTTATAATTTTATTGCAATATTTCATTCTTTTTTTATATATAAAAGGTTGCTATGCAAGTTAAAATTCATGTCTTGCAAAATTTTTTATGGTTTTTTAAACAAACGTTTTAAAGGGTTCTGTTTATTTTTAGATTTATTAATTTCTTCTTTAAGTTCTAAATTTTCATAGGTTTTTTGCTTAACCTTCATTTTAAGTTTAGCATTTTCACAAATCAGTACATCCCTTTCACTATTATTCAATTCATTTCTTAATTTAGTTATCTCATCCCTCAATTCCTCAAGAAGCTTATCACTTCCTTCAGCATTTTTATCTAAAGCAGCTTCCAGTTCATTAAAAAACTCTTCTTGAAGATATCCACTTATTTCCTTCGATAATTTCGCCGGTTCTATTTTGTCCCTAGGCATTATATTTGTTAAAGCTGCACTTTCCTCCTCATTTAAGGCTAATTGCGGCGATTCAATTATTAATTTAATTTGTTTGTTACTGAAACCCTTTTCTTGTAGAACCTTTATATACTGAAATATTTCAATTTCCTGAAAGGTATAATATCTATGATTGGCTTCATTTCTAGGAATATCTAGCTCAAATTCTTTTTCATAATACCTTAGAACATGTGGAGGGTATTCAGTAACTTCTGCAGCTTCAGAAATAGTATAATGTTTTTGTGTATCCAACATTTTTCTTCCCCCTTTAAATCCCTGTTAATTATAAGTTCGTCAAAAAACTTGAAATTCCTTTATATCCTATTTAAGTTTTTTATTCTAAATTTCAATATAATATTACAAATTATTCTAAACAAAATCGTATAAGTAGATATTTTGTCAATTTATCGAATTTTATAGGCTTTAAATTCTAATTTTTATAAAAAAAGGACTGAAAGTCTCAGTCCCTTAAGTTTTTAATTTATATTTCTTTTTCAAGAAGATTTGTCAAAAGCCTAATTGAATTTACTATGTCATTTTTGGAGGCCATCTCTATAGTAGAATGTACATACCTAGTAGGAATAGAAATTACCCCTGAAGGTATTCCTTCTCTTGTAAGATGGATGGCACCTGAATCTGTACCCCCAAATTCTAACACTTCCATTTGATATGGAATATCTTTTTCCCCGGCTACTTCTACCATTAATTCTCTAACCTTAGGGTGAGCAAGTATGGAATTATCCTTTACTTTAATTGCTGTACCTTTATCTAAACTTATAGCAAATTTCTTAGCCTTTGGTGTATCTCCACTACCTGTAACATCAATAGCAATTCCCATGTCTGGATTAATTCTATATGCGGAAGTTTTAGCACCCCTAAGTCCTACTTCTTCTTGAACTGAAAAAACAAAGTATAAATCATTATTAGTCTTTTTAACATTTTTAATAGTATCTATTAATACATAACATCCTACCCTATCATCTAAACATTGTGAAAAAACAACATTTTCATTTTCCTCATAACCAGATTTATAAACACAAATATCTCCTATTTTCACCTTTTGCTCTGCTTCTTCCTTACTAAAAGCTCCAATATCTATATACATTTTATCAAGTTCTATCCTTGATGAATCCTCCATAGGCTCTGTATATATAACTCCAACAGTACCATTTTCAAAAACGACTTTTTGACTCAATGAAATATCTGGCGATATGCCACCTACATTTGTAAATCGTAAAAACCCTTTTTTATCAATAGCAGTTATCATAAGTCCAATTTGATCCATATGAGCAGCTAACATTATTTTTTTACCATTACCTTTTTTTCTTGCAATTAAGTTTCCTAAAGCGTCTACTTCAACCTCATCTACATAGTCTTTTATTTCATTTTCAATAAATTCTCTTATTCTATCTTCATTACTAGATGGTGAATAAACATTTGTTAAATCATTAAGTAGCTGACCGTTAAAATTCATTTATAAACCCTCCCCTTCTATATCTTTCAAAACTGCCTTTAAAAGTTTAAAAGTATTTTCATAATCATCCTTTGACATAACAGAAACAGGTGAATGTATATATCTACAAGGTACAGAAATTGTTGTAGTTATAGAGCCCTCTTTAGCTAAATGAATTTTCCCAGAATCATTTCCACCAAAAGTAGTTTTTCTATATTGATAAGGTATATTATTTTTCTTAGCTATAGATACAATTCTTTCTCTTAGTTTAATATTATAAACTGTAGTTCTATCCATTAATGAAATAGCAGGCCCATCTCCTAAAACAGTTGAAATTTCATAAACTTCAGCTTTTGGCATATCAGAACACAAAGTACCTTCCAATATAATGCTTACATCTGGCTCTACACTAAAGGCAGCAGGACCAGCTCCCCTAAGACCTACTTCTTCCATAACCGTAAATACCCCATAATAACTGAAACTTGACTCTTCTTTTAGCAAATCTATAAGTAAACTACAACCTACCCTATTATCTAATGCTTTAGCTTTAATTAAATTATTGCCAAATTCTAAGGATTCAGTATCAAATGTTACATAATCTCCTATAGAAACTAATTTTTCTGCTTCCTCTTTATTATTAACACCTATATCAATATATAAATCCTCAATATCTAAAGCATTTTCCCATTCAGTACGTTTTTGTAAATGTATAGGCTTTGCACCTATAACACCTTGTATTTTATCTTTTCCAACTTTCACTGGTTTTGAAACTAATACTCTTTTATCTATACCTCCCACAGGCACAAACTTTAGAAGGCCAGAATCATCTATATTAACTACCATAAGTCCAACTTCATCTAAATGAGCTGTAACCATTAATTTAGGGGCATTAACTTTTCCCTTTTTGTAAACAATAACATTCCCAATATTATCTATCTTTATATCATCTACATAATCCTTTATTTCATCTATAATAATATTTCTAACTTCACTTTCATTTCCAGATACGCCAGAAGCTTCTGTTAATTTTTTTAATAACATAGGAATCCCTCCAAGTTATCACTAGTTATAGAACTTATAAATAGTGATAATAATTTAGCGGTATTTCTTATATCTACCATATCTATAATTTCAACTGAAGTATGCATATACCTTAATGGTATTGATATACATAATGTAGGTATGCCAGCCTTTGTTATCTGTATGGCATATCCATCTGTACCTGTAGCTCCAGGAGCGATTTCCATTTGATAGGGAATATTATATTCATCAGCTAACTTAACTATATGCTTTCTTAGTCCTGGATGTATATTTCCACCTAAAGTAATTCCTGGCCCCTTGCCCATTTCTAAGGTATCTTTTTTTGGCAATTCAGGAGTGGCTCCAAAGCCTACATCGATGGCTATACCTATGTCAGGATTTATACTATAAGTACTGGTAAAAGCTCCCCTAACTCCTACCTCTTCTTGCACAGTGGAAACAAAATATACATCTACTTCATGAACTATCTTTTCTAATTCTTTAGCACATTCTAATAAAGTCACTACACCAGCTCTATCATCTAATGCTTTGCCTGTAACCCTTTCACCTTGTAAACTTGCAAAATTTCGCCTTATTGTAATTGGATCTCCAATTTTTACTACTCTTTTTACTTCCTCTTTTGATAGACCTAAATCAATAGTCATATCCTCCATTTTTATTGTTTTATTAGCCCTATCAGAAGATTGAAAATGGGGTGGCCTAGCTCCTATTATTCCAATAATATCTTCTTTTCCATGTACTACTACTTCTTGACTTAATAATGTTCTTGGATCAATTCCACCTATATTAGAAAATCTAATAAATCCATTCTCTTCAATATAAGTTACAATTAAGCCTATTTCGTCAAGATGAGCGGCCAACATGACTTTTAAATTTTCTTTATTATTTGTACCTTTTTTTACTGCTAAAATATTACCTAAATTATCAACATGAATATCATCAGTATAGTTTTTCATTGCCGATATAACAATATCATTTAAACCACTTTCAAAACCAGAAATACCATAAGCATTACTTAATTTCTGCAAAAACTTTTTTGTATCCAATATAACCCCCCCTTTGTTAATTAAGATACTATAAGTATAACATACAATAAGATTGTTTAGAGAAACTAAACAATCTTATTGTAAAAAAATTATATTTTAGCATAAAAAAAGTTCTGTGGTAAGAATACCACAGAATCATTATAAAGGGGGTCTTGATGTAGTTTGTGAGGTCAATAATATTATTACCATAACTAAATATTTTATACATCAAACCCCAATTAATTATTCTTTATCCTTTATCATATCACCAATAGTAACTTCTGGCTCTTCATTTTCATCATTATATTTACCTTTATCTTCTATATCTTTTTGGATAGCCTCTTTTATACTTAAACTTATTCTTTCTTCTTCTCCTATATCAATTATTTTTACTTTTACTTTATCACCTTTACTTAAAACATCCTTTGGCTTATGGACATGCTCATTTGATATTTGAGAAACGTGAACTAATCCATCTACTCCTTCTTTTAATTGTACAAATGCTCCAAAATCTAATAGATTAACTACTATTCCTTCAACAATATCTCCTACTTTGTTGTTTTCAATAAATACATCCCATGGTTTTGGATACTTTTGCTTATAGCCTAATGAGATTCTATTCTTTTCTTTATTAAAATCTTGTACAATTACTTTAACTTCTTCACCTTCTTTTAAAATATCTGAAGGATGATTAATCCTTGACCAAGATAGATCCGATATGTGAATTAATCCATCTACACCACCTAAATCAACAAAAGCACCAAAGTTTGTCAATCTTTTTACTTCTCCACTAATAGTCTTATTAATTTCTAAAGATTCCCATAGACCTTCTCTTTTTTTCTCTAATTCTTCTAGTTCTACATTTTTTCTCGATAATATAATTCTATTTTTTTCTTTATCAAAATCAATTATCTTTACATTAAATACTTTACCATTATAGTTGCTCAAATCTTTAACATAATTAGTCGATAAATGAGAAGCAGGTATAAATCCATTTATTTCATTAACTAATCCGATAACTCCACCCTTTACTATATCAGTTACTTTGCACTCTATTACCCCGTTATTTTCGTATATTTCCTCTAATTTCTCCCAATTTTTAATATTATCAACTTTCTTAATTGAGAGTAGAACGTTACCTTCGCCATCATCCAAATTTATTACATAGACCTCAACAGTATCTCCCTCTTTATATAGACTTTTAGGATTTATATCTTGGTCATTTGAAAGCTCTCCTTTAGAAACTATACCATCTGATTTATAGTTAATATTTACCATAACTTCATTATTAGTTACTGTTATAACTTCTCCCTTAACTACATCTCCGCGATGAATACTAACAAAAGAATTTTCTATTGCTTCCAACATTTCTTGATCATCAATATTATTATTTGAATTCTTCATTGTATCTATAACCTCCTTAATTATGACATCAGGTGTAGAGGCACCTGCAGTTACTCCTATTGTATTAAATTTTAGTACCTCTTGCAAAGGTAAATCTTCTATTGTTTCAATATGGTATACACTAGGACAATAATTTCTTGCTACCTCTGCTAATTTATTAGTATTAGAACTATGAAATCCACCTATTACAACCATAGCATCTACTTTTTGAGCTACATCTTTACAAGCATCTTGGCGAAGTTTTGTAGCATTACATATAGTGTTAAAAATTTTGACCTCTTTACCTTTGTCCTTAATTATTTCAGAGAGGGTTTCAAATTTTTCTTTAGTATTAGTAGTTTGTGAAACAACGCATATTTTCTCATATTCATCTAGACTATTAGCATATTCAATATTATTGATAATTTCAGCTTCATTGTTACACCATCCATTGATTCCTATCACTTCCGGATGATTAGAATCACCAATAATAACTATTTTATACCCTTTTTCCTGATAATTCTTCACTCTATTATGGACACTTTTTACGTAAGGGCAAGTTGTATCAACAACCTCAAAGCCTTTTTTTTCGGCATTTTGCTGAATTTCATATGGAACGCCATGAGCTCTAATAATTATTTTACCTTTACCTTCATTAGAAATTTCTTCTATAACTTCTAAACCTAAATTCTTTAGGTGAGCTACCACTTGTTTATTGTGTATCAATGGACCTAATGAATAAATATTTGTATCTTCACTAAAATTATTTATTGTTTCCAGGGCTAAATTTATAGCCCTATCTACACCAAAACAATAGCCTGCATGGTCTGCTAAAATAATTTGCAAAACATTTCCCCCTATTCTACTTAAGTGAATAAATTGAGTACATTATCTCTTCACTTAGTTTTTTATAATCTTCACCTGTAGTTTTTTGTTTATGATATTTATCAACTTTTATTGGATCTCCAACTTTAATCAATACTTTACCAAAAATCCTATATTTAGAATCTATATAAATAGGTATTACTGGTGCCTGTGCCTTTACAGCAATTATACCTATGCCTGGTTTTGCATTTTTAATATCAGGTTCATAAACTCTTTTACCCTCTGGAAAAATGCCTAATATGCCATTATTTTTTAATACTTTCATAGAATTTCTAATTGCCGATAAATCTGAACCTTCCCTATCTACGGGGAAGGCCCCTAAATTTCCTATTAACCATTTAGAAAATTTATTTTCAAAAAGTTCTTTTTTTGCCATAAAGTTTATAGGCCTTGGAATTGATATAGCCAATGCAATTGGGTCTAAAAGACTTATATGGTTAGCACAGACTATAACCTTGCCATCCTTTGGTATTTTTTCCTTCCCGATTACCTTAAATCTGAAAAAGATTCTAAATAAAACATTGCAAATTCCCCTACAAACTTTATAAAATGTCAATTAATTATCCCCCTCAATAATATTAAGTATTTTTTTTACAGATTCATCAATAGTTTTGTTAGTTGTATCAATTTCATAAGCATCTGGACTTTTTAATAAAGGCCCAACTTCTCTATTACTATCAATTTTATCTCTTATAGCTATTTCTTCTTTTACTTGTTCAAAGCTTACACTCTTTTCACCCTTCTTTATTAGCTCTAAGTGTCTCCTTTTAGCTCTTTCTTCAATAGAGGCTAATACAAAGAATTTATACTCAGCATTAGGTAATACTATTGTTCCAATGTCACGGCCATCCATAATTACATTTTTCTCTTTAGCAATGTCCTGTTGCTTTTTAACCATTATACTTCTTACTTGTTTAATCTTTGATATATTTGAAACATTTTGATTAATAATATTTTTTCGTATCTGCTTGTCTACTTTTTCATTATCCAAATAAATATGATTGTTAGAGAAATCAATTTTAGTATTTTCTAATAGGCTAACAATAGAAGGTATATTTGAAAAATCAATATTTTCACTTATAACTTTTAATGTTAATGCCCTATACATAGCTCCTGTATCAATATATTCTAGTCCTAATTTTTTACTAATAATTTTAGCCATAGTGCTTTTGCCAGAAGCAGCAGGACCATCTATTGCAATAGAAAATTTATTTTTCATGCTGTATTTCCTCCTATATAAAATTATAACCACCTTGTGGTGGTTGTTGCATAATTTTCATCAAGATAAATCTGGACGTAATACCTTAGCTTCTTTCAAATAAACGTGTTTTACATTACTTTGGGAAGTTTCCTCATTATATAATATCATTACTCTTATACATTTTCTTAAACTATTTGAAACTTCCATTTCATTAAAACACATTAAACCACTATGAATATAGCCTAGCTCCCTTGCAGTTTTTGCTGGATAATCCGCATTTAAATCTTTAGTTACAGAGAATATAATACTTATTACCTTATCCTTTTCTATATTATTTTCCTTTTCTATTTTTTGAATAAGTTCCTTTGTGTTTTTAGCAATGTCAGCTTTATTATTTTGTTCTACCGTAATTGCTCCTCTAATAGCAATAATACTCATAAAACACCACTTTCTTTTATAATTATATATTAAAAAGGCATTAGACTCAAGCTATTTTAACTTAACTCTTCCTAACATTTCAATGCTTTGAGAAGTTTCAATAGTAGTATCTAATTCAGGTAGCTTTAAATTTTCGCTAATACCTATTATTTGAACTTTTACCCTTTCTAAATATTTAGTACCATCTATTTCAATTAAATCATTATTATATACTTGGATGCTTACTTCATCATTACCTTGAAAATTATCAACTTCATCCCCATTTACAAGTATTTTAATATCTTCTAAATTATTATTTAATAACTTTAAAATAACAATGCCTTTTTCATTTATATTTAACTTATTCATAGGAGTAAATTCATTACCATTATTATGTTTACCAATTACTGCTACTATATCCATATCACTAGGTGAAATAATTTGAATAAAGACTAAAAATAGCATACTTATAACTGTTAAAATTAATATTACTATTTCTAATCCATGAAATAATTTACGCACAAAAACTCCTCCTAAATATTACATATTCTATAAATATAATATGCAATATTAAAAGAAATAATGTATCTAACTACACATTATTCCCTGCTAAATAGCCAGTAGAATATGCAATTTGTAAATTATATCCTCCCGTTAATGCATCTACATCAATAATTTCACCAGAAAAAAACAAACCCTTTTTTAATTTAGATTCCATAGTAGAAGAATTAATCTCCAATGTTGAGACACCACCAGAAGTAACTATAGCCTCCTTAATTGGTCTAAAGCCTAAAGTATTTAGTGGAAAATTTTTAATAGTTTTAACTAATTCATATCTTTCTTTTTTTGTAACTTGATGAATAAATTTATTTCCATCTATACCTGCATTATTTAATATAATAGGAATCATCTTTTTAGGTAATAAATCAACTAGACCATTTTCTATATATTTGTTCTTGTATATATCAAAATCTCTTAATATTCTCTTTTCTAATTTTTCATTTGTAAGAGCTGGTTTTAAATCTAAATATAAACTTATTTCTCTTAAAGAATATTTGTTTAAATAACTACTTAGAGATAGAACTATAGGCCCAGATATACCAAAATGGGTAAATATCATTTCACCAAATTCATCATAAATAACTTTATTATCTTTCTTAGCAGACAAGGTAACATTTTTTAATGTTAATCCTTGTAGTGAGGATAACCACTTATCTTTTAATTCAATAGGAATTAGACCAGGTCTTATGCTTTCAATTGTATGACCAAAATTTTTAGCGAATTTATAGCCGTCTCCTGTTGAACCAGTAAAAGGATAAGATTGTCCACCAGTAGCTAATATAATTTTATTAAAATAATATTCGTCTTCACTATCCAGTGTAACTATAAAACCATTACCTTTTGAATTGACAGAAACTACATTACTATTTAAAACTATATTTGCTTTTTTATCTTTTAGAAAAAGTTTCAGTGTATTAATTACATCACTTGATTTATCTGTAGATGGAAAAACTCTGTTTCCTCTTTCTACCTTACTCTGTAACCCATATTCTTCTAATAATTCTATAATATTATAATTAGAAAAGCTATAAAATGCACTATATAAAAACTCCCTATTAGTTACTACGTTATCGAAAAAATCTTCTATGGGAGAATTATTCGTTATATTACATCTACCTTTACCTGTTATATATAGTTTTTTTCCTAGCTTTTCATTCTTTTCAAATAGAGTGACATCTTTATTTCTAGCTGCAGCATATCCAGCAGAGATCATTCCAGCTGGTCCACCGCCAATAATAGCAACTTTATCAGTCATTATAAACATTATCCTCTCGTAGGTGATTAATATCATTGAATAATTTTAAAATATTATTGTATTGTCTAAATTCAACAATACTTAAACTAACATTATTTAGTGAAAACCTGCTAAAACTAGAAATATCTAAATCTAAAAGAACTAATAATATCGCTTTTAAAAATGCTCCATGACTTACAATAAGCACATTCTCCAGTTCTTTATTGCTTAAAATAATATCTAAAGCTTTTTTAGCCCGTTCCTTTAGTTCTTCTACTGTTTCTACTTTCTCTAGTTTAAGCTTATGGGGGGTCTTTAACCATAATTTATATTCTTCACCATAATTATTTATTATTTCTTCTATATCTAAACCCTCCCAAGGTCCAAATTTAATTTCTCGTAATTCCTTCAATTTTACAATATTAATTTTATTTTCAGCTCCTACTATTTTAGCTGTCTCATATGCCCTTGATAAATCACTACTATATATAGCATCAATTTCTTGGTTATTTAGTCTTTTAGCTAATTTTTCTGCCTGCTTAATGCCTTTCTGTGTTAAATCAATATTTTGTTGCCCTTGTACCTTTTTTAATACATTCCATTTTGATTCACCATGTCTTGTTAAATAAATTTTTTTCATTTTAATCACCTTTTATATTATTAATTGTTTTTATTATTTTATTTTCATTAATTTACTAAAATTTATTATACCAGATTTTTATATTTTTTTCTTATTTTAAATATGAGATAACTGATTTAGTTAAAAAATAGTTTAAAAAATAGATTAAATAATAATATAGTATGTATCATTTATGATAACATTTGATATGATATCATAGGTTTTGCCTACAAAATTCCCTATTAAAACAACAATTAATTGAAAAAATAAATAAAAGGGTCATACATAGACCCTTTTATTTATTTAGATTATTATTTCTATTACTAATTCCATAAACATTATGTTTTTCCCATATTGCTTCTAGATCCTCAAAATATTTTGTAATGCCTTCCTCTTTTTCCATAGCAACTCCAACTATAAGTGCATTAATTAAACTCATAGGAGCCACTAAGGAGTCTACAAAGGATACCATATTACTTCCAGCTATAAGAGTTATATCTGCTATTTGTGCAGCTGGTGAAACTAAACTATCAGTTATGCCAATTATTTTACAGCCTTTTTCCTTAGCATAATCTAGAGCCTCTAATGTTCTTTTAGAATACCGTGGATAACTTATTCCAATAACTACATCATTTTCTGTAGCTTTTAATAATTGTTCAAAAACATCACTTGGTGCAGATGTTACAACTTTCACATTATCAACTATAAAATTAAAATAAAATCCTAAATAGCCTGCTAGAAAAGCAGAACTTCTAAGGCCTAATACATAAACTGTTTTAGCTTTTAAAATATTTTCAATAGCTATGTCAAAGTTTTCATAATCTAATTCATCAATGGTACTTCTAATATTATCCATATCCTTTTTTAATACTTTTTTCATTGAATTATCTTTTGTATCTAAATAACTATCTGTTAAACTTATTCTTTGTACAGTAGTTAATTTATTTTTAACTAATTCTTGTAATTCATTTTGTAATTCTCTATAACCTTTATAACCTAAAGTATTGGCAAATCTAACTACTGTAGATTCACTAACACCAACAGTTTCACCTAATTTTGATGCTGTCATAAAAGCAGCTTTGTCGTAATTTTCTATGATATATTCAGCAATAAGTTTTTGGCCTTTGCTTAGTTTATTGAAATTTGTTTGTAGGAGCTTTATTAAGTTAACGTAATTTTCCATATTAATCTTCCTTAATCTTTAATCTTTTATATCTAATATTAAGTTAAATCCATATTCAAGAGCCTTTTTATTAAGCTCTTCCGTTCCCTTAGGAACTCTATTTAATACAGCTTTTTCTAGGGAATCTTTACTAACAACATTAGTTAATTCATATATAGTGCCTAGAGCCACAATATTTGCAACCATAGGTTTTTTTAATTTATTCTCTGCAATATCTAGTATAGGAACTTTATACACTTTACATTTATCTTTGTCAACTTTTTTAGTTATATTATTATCAAGTATAAGTACACCATTTTCTTTTAAACTACCTATATATTTATCATAAGCCACTTCAGTTAGGCATAATAGAATATCACTATCGCCAATCTTTGGATAATTTATTTCATCCTCACTTATTATAACCTCCGATTTACTTGCACCACCTCTGGCCTCTGGCCCATAGGATTGAGATTGAACAACATTTTTTCCATCATCTAAAGCTGCTTCCGCAAGTATGATTCCTGCTAAAATTAGCCCTTGTCCCCCAGAACCACTTAGTCTTAATTCTTTATGCATTACATATCCCCCCTTAAAAGGATTCTATTAATTTTTTATATTTCTCAGTATATTCTGGTCGACTAGTTTTAAATAATTCTCCAACAACTATTTTACCATCCTTTTTTTCTGTTGGTAATTTTTCGTAGGCCTTAATATTTATAGAACAATTTTTTATAAATTCCATCATATCCACTGGATCGCCTTTTTTATTTCTACGTCCATAGTAAGTAGGACAGGTAGTCAATGTTTCAATGAAAGAGAATCCTTTATTCTTTATACCACCTTCAGCTAGCTTAGTTATCATATTTGCATTATATACTGTAGCTCTTCCTACATAAGTTGCCCCAGCAGCTTCGGAAAGCTTACAAAGGTCGAAATTACTATCAATATTTCCATAAGGTGCAGTAGTACCTTTGTCTCCTGTAGGAGTTGTAGGTGAATATTGGCCTCCCGTCATACCATAAATATTATTATTATATACAATAGTAGTAATATCAATATTCCTTCTTGCCGCATGGATTAAATGGTTTCCGCCTATGGCAGCACTATCTCCATCTCCAGTTATTACTATAACTGTTAATTCTGGATTGGCAAATTTTATACCTGTAGCAAATGCAAGAGCTCTACCATGAGTTGTATGTATGGTATTAAAATCTAAATAACCAGAAGCCCTTGAAGAACAACCAATACCAGAAACTATACATACTTTATCTTTTTCTAGCCCAAGATTATCAATAGCTTTTACAATACTTCTTGTAACTATTCCATTTCCACAACCGGGACACCAAATATGAGGTAATTTATTTGCTCTATAATACTTTTCTACTAATTCACTTGGCATCTTTTATACCTCCTTAATAACTGATAATATCTCTTCTGGAGTTATTAACTCTCCATCAACACGACCATATTTATGAACTTCTGTATTCTTACCTGCAACCCTATCAACTTCTAAAAAGTACTGACCTAAGTTCATTTCTATAACAACTATTTTCTTAACTTTCTTTGACAATTCTTTAAGTTTCTTCTCTGGAGAAGGCCAAATAGTTATAGGTCTAAATAACCCTACTTTTAAACCAGATTCTCTTCCCATATCTATAGCGGATTTTGCAGATCTAGAAGTAGAGCCATAGGCAACTATTGCTATGTCAGCATCCCTAAGTTTGTACTCCTCATATTCAACAATGTCATCTGCATTATCTTCAATTTTATTTACAAGTCTCTTAATAGACATTTCAGCAACCTGTTTATCATTAGTTGGAAATCCTGTCTTGTCATGTACAAGTCCTGTAACATGAAATCTATATCCTTCACCATAGGCTGCCATAGGTGGAACTAAATCTCCTTCTTTAACTTCATAAGGATTATATTCACCTAAATTCTCTTCAGGTTTTTTTCTATTTATAATTTCTATAGTATCCTCTTTTGGAATTTCAATTTTTTCTCTCATATGCCCAATTACTTCATCCATTAAGAGCATTACTGGTGTTCTGTATTTTTCAGCTAAATTAAAAGCACGTATTGTAATATCATAAATTTCTCTAACTGTAGATGGATATAAAGCAATAACTGGATGATCACCGTGAGTACCCCATCTAGCTTGCATCATATCCCCTTGTGCAGGAGCTGTCGGCAATCCTGTACTCGGACCACCTCTTTGAACATTAACGATTACACAGGGTACTTCTGCCATTGCGGCATAGCCTAAGTTTTCTTGTTTTAATGAAAAGCCTGGTCCACTAGTTGCTGTCATGGACTTATACCCTGCTAAAGAAGCACCAATAATCGCCCCCATACTCGCTATTTCATCTTCCATTTGAATAAACTTACCTTTTATTGCAGGTAATTTAGCAGCAGAAATTTCAGCAATTTCTGTAGAAGGAGTTATTGGATAGCCGGCATAAAATCTCATTCCAGCAGCTATTGCACCTTCTACACAAGCCTCATTGCCTTGCATAAGTCTTACGCTATTATTAGACATGCTATTCCCCCCTTAAATAAATTGCATAATCAGGACATCTTAATTCACATTGCCCACATCTAATACAATCATCACCATTTTTAATATTTACTTTACCATCTTTTATTTCAAGTACATCTTTAGGACAAAATGCTACACATATTCTACACCCTTTACACCAATTTTTGTCTATGTAAAGCGTTTTCATAGCTTTTGTAGCCATTAATTTTCCTCCTTATTAATGTATTTAGTAAAGAACTACCTTTAATTAGATAATACCAAAGATATATATTATATGCAAGATTTATTTCATTTTTTATTCATTTAAGTAAAATATGCAAGATTTATTTCATCCATTCCTAATTTATCAATACTTTTTAATAATTCTAAAGAAATACATATAAGATATCTATCTAAAATATATGAAAAAATATATATAAAATGCAAAATAGCGAATAGACAGTTGACATACTATCCATTCGCTATTTATTATATTTTAACTATCTTATACTTTTAACAATATACTTTATTGCTGTTAGTCAATATTTATTACTTTTGCGTATAATAAAATCATTGCTATTTAGGTATATGGGTTCTTCTCGTGTTTGTACTGTATTTAATTAATATTTTTTATACTGGATAAGTTTTAAGTTCGTTATCCACTAAATTGCTATCTATTTTATATTTCTCTGCTTGTCTATATTTAAAATAGTCAATAGCAACTGATGGAAATAAAGCATAACTTAAAACATCTTCATCTTGTTCAATATATTCTTTAATATCGTCTCTAAGTGTATCTAATTCCGGTTTTAATAAGTCTGCAGGTCTACCGGTGTAGACATATTCATTTCCTATTATTTTTTCTTCTACTTCTTTTTTAATAGGAACTGTTGGTTTCCCATATAAGCCTTTAACATAGTTTTTAGCCTCTTTTGGTACTACTTTATATCTTTCACCTAATACTACATTAAAAACCGATTGTGTACCTACTATTTGGCTCATAGGAGTTACTAATGGTGGATATCCTAAATCTTCTCTTACTTTAGGCACCTCTTCCAGTACTTCTTCAAACTTGTCTAAAGCTCCTTGTCCATCTAATTGAGATACTAAATTAGATATCATTCCACCAGGCACTTGATATTTCAATGTTTTTGCATTTACCATTAATACTTTCTCACTTAATAAACCGTCCCTTTTATATTTTTCCTTTATACCATTAAAATAATCGGAAATCTCTAGTAATAAATCCATATCAAGACCAGAATCATAGGGTGAATTTCTTAAAGATGCAACCATGGACTCTGTAGCTGGTTGACTTGTTCCCATACCAAAAGGTGAAAAGGCTGTATCTATAATATCCGCCCCTGCTTCTATAGCCTTCATATAGGTTTGATTAGCTATTCCGCTTGTAAAATGGGAATGTATTTGAATTGGTATAGAAATTTCTTTTTTCATTTTAGTTATCAATTCTTCAGCAACATAAGGAAGTAATATACCTGACATATCCTTAATACATATAGAGTCTGCTCCCATACCTTCAAATTCTTTTGCCAAATCCACATAATAATCAATATTATGAACCGGACTTACAGTGTAAGAAATAGCTGCTTGCGCATGTCCACCATATTTATTTGTTGCTTTAATAGAAGTTTTTAAATTTCTTGGATCATTTAATGCATCGAAAATTCTCATTATGTCTATACCATTTTCAATAGACTTTTTAACGAATTCTTCAACAACATCATCTGAATAATGTCTGTAGCCTAATAAGTTTTGTCCCCTTAATAACATTTGAAATTTTGTGTTCTCAAACGCCTTCCTCAGCGTTCTCAATCTTTCCCATGGATCCTCATTTAAAAAACGTAAACAAGAATCAAAAGTTGCCCCTCCCCATACCTCTAAAGAATGAAAACCTACCTTATCTAATTTCTCAGCTATAGGTAACATTTCATCAGTTTTCATCCTAGTTGCAATTAGTGATTGGTGCGCATCTCTTAAAATTGTTTCTGTTATCTTTACTCCAGACATTTTAGCCCTCCTTAAAAGATCGTTTTTCTACGCCATATAATATAGGCGGATTATTTATTTGATTTATAAACTTATATTTTAAAACATTATATTCTTTTTGATTCAGTTCCTTAAGGTAATTTTCTACAGCTTCTTTTTCCTCTAAACCACCACTATGGCCTATATAAGAAATAATCAATAATAAACCATTATCTACTAAAAGTTTCAAAGATTTCTCCATGGCCATTATAGTAGTGCCTGGCAAAGTAGTTATTTTTTTATCTCCTTTAGGTAAAAAACCTAAATTAAAAACAACAAGTTTTACCTTTTCCTTCACATACTCATCCATAGTCTCATGGCCAGAATTTATAAGCGTAACCCTATTGTTAAAGCCTGCCTTTTCTAATGCCTGCTTTGTTCTATTTATAGCCGTTTTTTGTATATCAAAACCATAAACTTTTCCTTCATCTCCTATTAAGTTAGCCATGTATAAAGTGTCATTTCCATTTCCAACAGTTGCATCTATTACTGTATCCCCATTATAAATTGCTAAATCCATTAAAGCCTTTGATATATTAAGAACGTTATTCATATATTTATATTTCACTTCTATCGCTCCTACAACAATAATAAAAGTCTCTTCTTTTATGCTACATGTTTAATATACCATAATTATATTTTAAGACAACTATATATAATTTTTTAGAAGTCCAAGAACATTATAACAATATAGTCGGTAATTTAAAAGGCAAAAAGATAGCATTAGAGCAAATTTATTGTTCTAATGCTAAAAGCTTTTAATATATTCAATTTCTCCTTCCCTTAAAAATCTCCATTCTCCTATATTTAAAGATTCTAAATTTATTTCTCCTATACTAACTCTTTTTAAATTAATTATTGGATGATTTATTGCTTCACACATTTTTCTTACCTGTCTATTTCTTCCTTCATGTATTGTAATTTTAAGAATTGAACTTTCCACATTTTCTTTTAAAATTTTGACTTTAGCTGGCCAAGTTTTATACCCATCAATTATTAAACCTTCTCCAAACCTTTTAATTTCATCTTCTGTCGGTATTCCCTTAACTTCTCCAATATATGTTTTATCAACTTCAAAACTAGGATGAGTCATTTTATAAGTTACATCACCATCATTAGTTAATAAAAGAAGTCCTGAAGTGTCATAATCCAGTCTACCTACTGGGTATATTCTTTCCTCCACTCCTTTAACTAAATCTAGGACTGTTTTTCTATTAAATTCATCCTTTACTGTAGTAACATAATCAATAGGTTTATTTAACACAATATAAATCATAGTATTTTCCATATTAATTCTTTTATTGTCAACTTGAATAATATCTTCCTTAGGATTTATTTTAGTGCCTAATTTTGTAACCTTCTTTCCATTGACCTTAACCCTTCCATCTAGGATTACTTTTTCCGATTTTCTTCTAGAAGCAACACCTGCCTGTGCCATGTATTTTTGTAATCTCATAATTTTCCCCTTTCATTTTTCTTTAGTAGTTATTTTATTAAATTTGCGAGTTATACAGATTTAATAATCCGGTGCCTTTAACCCGTTTACTTATATCCTCTATATTCATAGTATATAAATTTTGTTTTTTCATTCTTTCAAAATAACTTCCACCGGCAAAAGTATATCTATCTTTTAAGCCTTCCTCAGTACCCATAACTTTGTTAGTATAACTAATTATATCCCCTATGGCCAAATCTATTGGTATTTCAACTAAGGGTTCATTTTTTATAAACCGTACACTATTGTGACCGGCTAAGCTTCCTGTAGATATAGCTTCTGTATGGCCCACAAATAAACCTGCCTTTTCCCCTCCACAAAATAAGTTCTTTATGCCCTTAACTTTCATTTTATTATCCCTAGGTGCCATTGAAATATACCTTATAGAGTTTCCTATGCCACCAGAATAAGGATCCTCATATTTAGCTTTTTCCAAGCCTTTTATCTTCCTTAGTTCTTCTAATGGATAAAACGAAGTCATTATTTTTGCTTGACCAGTATCTAAAAGTATAATATTTTCAGCATATTCCTTTAAGGCATATTGTTGACATACTTTTTTATCTAATTTATCAAAATTTATATCTTCTGAAGGAACAGGTAGTATAGCAACACCAGTACTATTTAGTTTTTCCCTTATTTCTTTACTAAGAGAATCCTTATTTAATTTGCAAGAACCACTAAAGGCCCCTACAGTTCCATCTTTTTTTAATCCAACTATATCATCAATACCAGCTTTATTATTAATACTTATTCTTGGACCAAAGGTTGGACATCTTAAAATACACATAGAGCATCCGTTACCATATTTAAGACAATTACCCATAGGTCCTGTACTTCCTGTAGTTTCAATAAACACATCTCCATATACAGTGCTTTCATCACTTAATACTATTCCTGTAATTTCATTATCCTTCATTATAACATCTGTAGCCCTTTTTTTAAATATTAGTTCTATATTCATATCTATAAGCAGTCTTCGCACTTCTGGTTCAATTTCATTCACATCATATAAACTAGCATGGCTATGACCTGGAAAATCTATATTTTTATGCCTTGAAAATTTATCAGTTATTTCAAAAAGTTCTTTTGCACCTAATAATATATTTTCTTCTGTAGCTGTAAACCTACCATTATTTCTCATTATACCACCAACATTACCTAAACCTAGCAGCATATCTGTTCTTTCAATAAGTATTACTTCAGCCCCAGCCTTTTTAGCAGTAATACTTGCCGCACAACCGGACCAACCACCACCTATAATTACAACCTTAGACATATACAAATACCCCCTCTTAATACAATTTATTTGGAGCTACAAGAGATTTACACAATTTTGTCTTTGTTCCATCTATGGTTTTCACCATACATGACCCACATACTCCCTCACCGCAACAAAGGATACCATTATTTGAAGTTAAGAAATATGGTTTCTCGTCTAAAAGACTTATCTTACTACTTATCCTCCTGTGTAACATATTGGAACCTCCACTTAGCACAAGGCTAAATTTTTCTTTTTTTAGTATACTTTCCAAGAAGGTACTTCCTTCCTTTGTAAATAAATCCAGCTCTTTTATAATTACTTTATCCATATCATCAAAAAAATCATAAAAATATAAACTATTTAGCTTTCCTTTATCTAATATAATATATACCTTATTATTATTAGATATTAATTTTTCAGTTGCTAATAAAATCGAAGATTGTCCAATACCTCTTGCTATAACTAAAGATTTTGAATTAGTAATATTTTTTAAATTCCTACTTCCTAGGATTCCATGCCAATAAGGCCCTCTTATATTAATTTCATATTTATCCCTTAAGCTTTTAGTTTTACATCCAAGTTCCTGATATACTATATAAATATTTGCTTCTGAGTCTATTTTAAAAATAGACATAGGAGTTTTAAAATAATCTTCATCTTTAATTCCTTTAATAAAAACATAAGATCCCGGTTCCATTAAATTCTTAACTAAATCTTTTTCCGTCTTTATTTTAATAATAACTACACCATTCTCTAGTATCTTTTTATCAATTATCTTTCCTTTATAATTTTTCCTACTAAGAGAAACTTTTTCTAGATTATTTATATATTCATTTAAAATACAAACACCATTCCATTGACAATCACAAAATTCTTCCCCCCTTAATTGAGAACATGAAATACAATTTTTAGTTTCAGCTAAATAGCAAGGACAATATTCACTGCCAGCATCTACACATTTCCAATATTTAACCATCTTTTTTTGCCCCCTTTATTGCTCTTTCTACTAGATTATTAATATTAATTATTTATGTTACAAAAATAAGAACCTAATCTTATAGGTTCTTAAGCATCTTTTCTAAAATATTCAATTTATTTATGTTTTCTTTAGTTATCATCTTTTCAGTATGAATTAGTTTTCCATCTAAGTACACAGATATTTCTCCTATTTCTTCTCCTTTTTTAATGGGAGCCTCTATTCCTGGTGGCAATTTATAGAAAACCGTTATTTTGTCTATCTCTTCTTTTCTTAAAGGATAAGTGAAACTATTTTTAGTAACTATCGGTACCTTATCTTTATTTCCGTTAATAACTTCTACATTTTCAACATACTGACCTGCATCATATATAATTACCTGAGAAAAATTTTGGAATCCATAATCTAAAAGTTCATAGCAATCATTAAACCAGTTCCCATCATTTAATACTGTAGATATTAATTGTAAATCATTCCTAGTTGCACTAGCAACTAAGCATCTACCAGCTTTTTTTGTATAACCAGTCTTTACCCCATCTCCCCCTTCATATTGCCATAGGGTTTTATTTTTATTATAAAAATATTGATTTTTTTCCCTATTTGCAACCCATTTTTGAGTTTTAACAATTTTATTGAAATTCTCATTTTTTAAGGCTGCTCTTGTAATAATGGTTAGATCATAGGAAGTAGTGTAATGATTTTCATCACTAAGGCCATGGGGATTAGTAAAGTTTGTATTTCTTGCACCGATTTCCTTTGCCTTCTTATTCATCAATTCAACAAATCCATCAACAGAACCTCCTATAAACTCAGCAATAGCTATTGCCGCATCATTACCTGATCTAAGCATTAATCCATATAATAAATCTTCTAAAGAAATTTCCTCTTCCTCATATAGATATATACTTGACCCTTCTATTCCAACACTGCTTTTTTTAATAGTTACTATATCGTCTAAATTTCCATTTTCAAGAGCAACCAAAGCAGTCATAATTTTGGTGGTGCTAGCCATAGATAATTCTGAATAGGGATTATATTCATATAATACTCTTCCAGAATCAGTATCCATTAATATAACCCCTTCACCATGTACTTTTACACCATCAGCATAACCTATCGTACCGCTAAATAGTAGTAAGCAAACTCCTATAGATAATATTATATATTTCTTATTCATTTTCATCATCATATGAATTATTTTTTACCTTTATTGTAGTTTCATTATCTTTCTTATTATTTATCATATTTTGTACATTATTTGACATAGAATTCATAAAATCGAAGAAACTACTTAAAGCATTATTTCCTTCATCTACAGGCATTAGCTTAATTTGTTCATTGCCAACTACTATAAAACCAACTGGTTGCAGTGATACTCCGGCTCCACTACCTCCTCCAAATGGATGCTTATCTGCCTCTATTTCACTTATATTTTTATTAAAAGGCGCGAAATTAAATTCACTACCTCCAGATGCAAAACCAAAAGATACTTTTGAAACTGGTATAATTACTAAACCATCAGGAGATTGAACAGGGTCTCCTACTATAGTATTTACATCAATCATTTCCTTTAAATTATCCATAGTTGTTTTCATTAAACCTTCTATTGGGTGTTCCGACAACTCTTTCACCACCTTTATTTCGTATTAAAATCCATAGACCTATAATAATAATATGAACAACTTTAGTTTTAATTATGCAAATAACTTCCGTATTAAATTTATTTTTATTAAATTCTGGCACCACATTAATAAAAAAATCTTCAATAGGTTTATCCCTAAAGAAGAAAGCTACAACATTATACTTTATAGACCATAAGGTTCCTGTGCTAATAGCAGTTGTTGCTGCATTATTAAATCCTACAATAGTAGTCCATTTAAATTGCAAAACTTTTGATTTTTTTAAAAAATATATAATATATTTTTTATTTAGAAAGATATTATCTAAATAGTTATTTTTCTCTTTATTTTTACTACTATTTTTATCCTTATTCTTAAAACTTACAGGTAGGTTAATTAAATCTTTTAGTAGTGTAATTTTTACAACTAATTTGCTCCTATTTTCATTATTAAATTTTATTTTTATATTAATTGGTAAAAATAATATGATTAATAAAATGGCAATCAATATTATCCATAGCATTTTCTCACCTCTTTTAATATTGCTATTAGTTATGATGCCATAAAAAAAGAAAAATAATACATATATGTATTATTTTTCTCCAATAATATCTTCTTCTATATTATTAAGAGGTGGCAATTCCTTTAAATCTTTTAAACCAAAATACTGTAAAAACCTACTTGTAGTTCCATATATAATAGGTCTTCCAGTTCTATCTAACCTACCTCTCTCTTCAATAAGTTTTTTATTAACAAGAGTTTCTACTGCCTTATCACATCTAACACCTCTTATAGATTCAATTTCAGTCTTTGTTATTGGCTGACTATAGGCTATTATAGATAAGGTTTCAATAGCAGCATTAGAAAGGCTTTTATTTTCCTTTGGAACACAAAGCTTTTTTATCCATTTAAAATGTTCATTTCGCGTTCCTAACTGATACCCATTGTCTATTTTGCTTATTTTTACACCTCTACGTTCATAATCAAATTCATCTATCATTTCATTAATTATTGTCTTTAACTCTTTCTCCTCTATATTTAATACATTAGCTATATCTTTTAAAGAAAGAGGATCCCCCCAAACAAATAACAAAGATTCAATTATTGATTTTATTTCTCTCTTATCCACTTTATAGGCACCTCTTTATTCAGTCTTTATAATTAGTATATCTGAAAAGTCTTCTTCTTGTATAATAGTTACATCCTTTAATCGGACAAGTTCTAAAATTGATAAAAAATTTACTACTATTTCCGTCCTAGTAACATTATCATGGAATAACTGAGTAAACTTAATACTACCCTTTCTTCTTAGTACATCTTTAACCTCTTTTATACATTCATCTAATGTAATTTCATCCCTATGTATTTCATCAAAATTTATTGGTTCATAATTCTTATTTTTATCCTTTAATATTTTATTTAAAGTTATAACTAATTGCTCCAATTCCAAATCTTCTAATATGTCCTCTTCCTCAGGTTCAATATGACTTAAATCTTCCTGAGGTTTATAAAATATTTTATTTTGTTTTTTTTCCCGTTGTCTCAACTTTTGGGAAACAACCTTATATCTTTTATATTCTAATAATCTTTTCACTAAATCATATCTAGGATCCTCTTGGGCTTCTTCTTTATCGCTATTATTCCTATCTTCACTTTTAATTTTAGGTAAAAGCATTTTCGATTTTATTTCTAATAATGTTGATGCCATAACTAAAAACTCACTAGTAACTTCTAAATCTAATTTTTGCATATTCTTTAAATATTTTATATATTGGTCAGTAATTTTACTTATAGGGATGTCATAAATATCTACTTCTGCTTTTTCTATTAAATGCAATAGTAAATCTAAAGGACCTTCAAATGTTTCTAATACTACTTTATACTCCATATTATTACCCCTAGTTAAGCAAATATTTTCATCATTATATTTAAAGTAAAGTCAATTAAAGGACTTAGTATTTTATCAACTGAATTAGTTAATATTAAAATAATTAGTATTAAACTTAAGTAGCGTTGGTTTTCATAAAAAAAGTATTCATATTTAGTAGGCAACAAGCTAGCAACTACCTTAGAACCGTCCAAAGGAGGAAATGGCAGTAAGTTAAATATTCCCAACATTATATTATACCAAATACCAATAATTAAAATCTGAGCCACTATTTCATTTGTAATAAAACCTATAGAAAGGATCCCTCCAAGTACCAATGCTAAAAGGAAATTAGTTAAAGGGCCAGCTAAAGATACTAGTATCATATCTCTTTTCCTATGTTTAAAATACATAGAATTAACAGGAACAGGCTTGGCCCATCCAAATTTAAAAATCAATAAAAATAAAAATCCTGTTAAATCGATATGTTTAATTGGATTTAAAGTTAAACGTCCTGCGTTTTTAGCAGTAGGATCCCCTAATTTATAGGCTGTATATCCATGGGCCACTTCATGAAAGATAATAGCCATAAATAAACCTGGTAAAGCAATAATTTTATTTAAAACCATATCAAACCCTCTTTCAAAATAATAAATTAATTCTATATTTTTAATTGACAATTCCCTTATATAATACTTTAAAATATAAATAACAAAGCTAGATATATTGTATAACTAAATAGAATAAAAAACAATTATATCTAGCTTATTATTTATATATTTCTATTAATACATATTAATTATCTTCTTTATCATATCTAAGACATTAGCCTTTTCAATCTTTTTTTCACATACTAAATCTACCTTATCAATTGTCTTTCCATCTATTTGCAAAATTAATTCTCCAATAACCCTATCTATTTCTATAGGTGCATCAATTGTCTCTGGTATGTTAATTTCTTTTTCTACATTTGATGAGGAACCTTCAGGTACAAGTATAAAACTGTCTCTTCCCAAGACAATATTAGTAAACTCTTCACTTCCTTTATTTACCTTTGTTTGAGCAACTATATCACCTTTTTTGCCTATAGTAACAGAGTTATAATTGTCAAAACCATAATCTAGAAGTCTTTTACTTTCTTCAAATCTAATCTTTGAATTTTCACAACCCAAGACCACTGATATTAACTGTAAATTACCCCTTTTTGCTGAACCAGAAAGACAAAATCCTGCCTCTTGAGTTGAACCTGTCTTAATTCCATTTGCTCCATCATAATCTTTTATTAATCTATTAGTATTTACTAAGCCTTGAACTATATCCTTATCCCTAGAAACTTTCATTTCAGCCATCCATAGCGTTAGCCAATCTTGTATTTTAGGGTATTTCATTAATTCCCTTGACATTATAGCTATATCATAAGCCGTAGTATAATGGTTATCATTTGGTAGGCCTGTAGCATTAGCAAAATTAGTATTTTCCATTCCTAACTCTTTTGCTCTTTTATTCATTAACTTTAAAAAGGCTGATTCACTTTTAGAAATATGTTCTCCCAGTGCTACACTAGCATCATTAGCCGATCTAAGGCTAATAGCCTTTATTAAATCATCTACTTTTTGTACTTCCCCCTCCTCCAAAAATACTTGGCTTCCTCCCATACTTTCAGCATTACCACTTATTATTACCTCATCATCTAAGCTTATTTTTCCATCTTCTATACTTTCCATTGCAATTAATAAAACCATTATTTTACTAATACTCGCTGGTGCTAATCTTTCATGAGGATTCTTCTCATATATTATTTCTCCTGTATTAAAATCCATTAATAAAGCTGATTTTGCATCAATATCAAAAACCTCTTCAGATTCTGCAGAACTTATATTTGGACTTAATAAAATTAGGATTATTGTTAAATATATTGAAATAAATCTTAATATTTTTCTACTCAATACATAACCTCCTATCTTTTTTATTTACATTTAGAATAACCATTAAATATTGTAGTTATTCAACAACAGGATAGAAGTGTTATTTTATTAAGATTAAAAAGGCTTTATTAATAAAGCCTTTTTCCCTTCCTTGTTACTTCTCCATATATTAATTTTTTAGCAATTTTATTTTTTTCGCCTATCTCTATTATCTTTTTTAATTCTTTTTCAACGGCTTTTGCCTTATCCATATTATTACTATGGACAATTGCCAATACGTCTCCTTTACGTACTTTATCATCTACTCTTTTCTTCAATTCAATACCTACTGCTAGATCAATATCACTATCCTTAACTTCTCTTCCAGCACCTAATAGTAAAGCTAATTGCCCTATCTTTTCCGCATCTATTGATTTTACAAAACCATCCTTTGAACTTTTAACCTCAATAATATGTTGAGCCTCTGGAAGTAAATCCATATTTTCTATAGATCTAATATCTCCTTGTTGTATCTTAACCATTTCTAAAAATTTCTCATAGGCCTTACCATTACTAATTACTTCTTCTAACATCTTTTTTCCTTCATCTAAAGTAGAAGTTTTTTGGGCTAGTATTAATAATCGAGCTCCAAGTTCGATACATAATTTATGAAAATCTGAAGGCCCTTTTCCTTTTAAGGTATTAACAGCTTCCTTAACCTCTAGTGCATTACCTACAGCAAAACCTATAGGTTCATCCATATTAGTAAGTACAGCAATAGTTTCTTTTCCAAAACCATCTCCTATACTGACCATTTCTTCCGCTAATAATAAAGCACTTTCTATATCTTTCATAAAAGCACCTTTACCAACTTTCACATCTAATAAAATGGCATCTGGTGAAATTGCTAACTTTTTACTCATAATACTACTTGCAATAAGAGAAATGTTTTCCACTGTAGCTGTTACATCCCTAAGAGCATATAATTTCTTATCTGCTGGCGTAATATTTCCACTTTGACTACAGATAGCTAAACCATTTTCTTTTGCTATTGTTCTAAACTCTTCTTCAGCCAATTCTACTTTGAAATTCTTTATAGATTCTAATTTATCTAGAGTTCCGCCGGTATGACCAAGACCCCTACCAGACATTTTTACAAAAGGTACATCACAAGCAGCAACCATCGGTGCCAATGCTATAGTAGTTTTATCACCTACACCACCTGTACTATGCTTGTCAACCTTTATGCCATCAATCATAGACAAATCTACTGTATCCCCTGAATCAATCATGGCCTTAGTTAAATCTAAGGTTTCTTTTTCATTCATTTTATTAAAATAAATTGCCATTAACAGGGCTGATACCTGATAATCAGGTATTTTATTATGGGTATATCCTTCAACAAAATATTTTATCTCTTCCTCATTTAATTCTAATCCATCCCTTTTTTTCTTAATAATGTCGTACATATTCATAGCTACAACACCTCAATTATATTCTTTTAATAATTTCTTTTACTAATAGTTCAAATTTATCTTTGACTTTTTTAGAAGTTTCTATAACCTCATTATGATCTAAGCTTTTATCTAATATACCTGCAGCCATATTAGTTATACATGAAATACCTAGAACTTTCATGCTACCATGATTTGCCACTATTACCTCTGGTACTGTAGACATACCTACAGCATCAGCCCCTAATACTGTAGCCATTTTTATTTCAGCAGGTGTCTCATAAGTTGGCCCTGAAAACCACATATATACACCTTCTTTTAAATCTAAATTTATATTATTACCAACTTCTTTAGCTATATCTATTAACTCTTTATCATAGGCCATACTCATATCTAAAAAACGTGGTCCTAATTCATCATAATTTTTTCCCATTAAAGGATTGATTCCTGAAAAATTAATATGATCCCTTATTATCATTAAATCGCCAGATTCAAAATTTTTATTAGAACCTCCAGCTGCATTAGTAACTATTAATTTTTCTATCCCTATCCCTTTCATAACTCTAATAGGGAAAGTAACATCTTCTATTGAATAGCCTTCATAATAATGAAATCTGCCTTGCATAGCTAGAACATTTTTTCCACTTAGTTCTCCAATAACAAGTCGTCCCTTATGACCTTCAACAGTTGAAACAGGAAAGTTAGGTATCTCATTATAATCAATAATGACTGGATTTATTATATCATCTGCTAAAGTTCCTAAGCCAGAACCTAAAACTATACCTATACTTGGTTTTACTTCACTTTTATTTAATATATATTTTGCGCTTTCTTCGATTTTTTTTAAAAAAGTCATATTTTTATACCTCCTATGTTCTTGGATGAGTTTTATTCTAAGTATCCTTTAAATTTATATTATCCACCGTAGTGAAATAATAATTAGTTGTTGAAACATTTGAATGTCCCAATATTTCCTGAACAGCTTTTACATTTGCTCCATTTTGTAATAAATGGACAGCAAAGGAATGCCTCAATTTTTGGGGAGTTATGTTTTTATTAATATTAGACTTTTTGGTATAAAACTTTACAATTTTCCAAAAACCTTGTCTTGTTAACCTTTTGCCCCGATAATTTAAAAATAAAGCATTTTCATTTTCATTTTTTAAAACCTTTTCTCTATAATTATTTATATATGGTTTTAAAGAACTAAGAGAAGCTTTCCCTATTGGAACTGCCCTTTCTTTAAGTTCAGATTCTCTAATAACTATGTAACCTATATCTAAGTTCACATCATCTGCATCCAGTGAAATAAGTTCAGATACTCTTACCCCTGTTCCATATAATAATTCTAACATAGCCTTGTCCCTTATACTTTTAAAATCCTCTCCCTTTGGCATTGATAAAAATAGTTCAACTTCCTCGGTAGTTAAAATATCAGGATGTTTCTTCTCCTGTTGAGGTGCTTGTAAATTAAAAGTTGGGTCCTCTTTAATAATTTTTTTATATAATAGATACTGGTAAAAACATCTTAAAGATGATATAATTCGACTAACTGTAGAAATAGCTTTATTTTCTTTTTGTAAAAACATTAAGTATGTTATAATTTGAGTTTTATTCACTTCTATTAATTTAACTGAATGATTACTATCTAAGTATTCTTTAAATTGAAATATATCCCTTTTATAGGCCTCTAAAGTATTATCTGCTAATCCCTTAGTTTCCTTAAGATATAAAATATAAGCTTCTATTAATTCTTCCATACAAACGGCCCCTTTATAACTTTCTACTACTTTTATATATTAATATACTTTGATATACTTTTTAAAAAACTTTTAAACAAATCTGATTTTAGGAAAAATAATCAGTAAGTAATTTTATAAATATAGGTGTAATATAAGCCTCAACTAAACTACCTAAAAATACTACAATAGAAAAAGTTAAAATTGTAATTGAATAATTTATAATGTCTTGAAAAGTATTTTCTTTATTCCTTCTAGTTTTACCACCTCTTATTTGTTTTAAAGAAAGTATTAAGCCTGTAGATGAAACAAATATAATACCAGGTATTATGAATATATTTTGTGGTAATATTGCAAGTAAGGAGAAAAGAAAACCCTTTATCCCAAATTCATTTACTAAAAAACCAACTGTAAAACCCAAAGCAAACCCTCTTAACAATACTATCATAGGTATAATAGGTATACCTATGATAAGGATTCCAGTTATCCATATTACAAAAATGGTTTTAAAATTATCTAAAACTGATTGTTTTAGAATTTGCAAATTATTATAATCTTTATTATCTAAACTCTTAAAAAAAGAATTAAAAAAGTTTAATATTTCACTTTTTTGTTCTGCATTTAACACTTTAATAGTTATTGAACCAATTACTATTCCTGCAATCAGAAATACTATTATAGTAAAATAAATTATAAAATTATCTTGAAAGTTCCTTCGAAATAAATTTTTAATTTTGTATTGCAAAAATTTATCCTCCCTTCACATAATATACAAGCTCTATATGAAAATCTTATGCTTGAAAAGAGAATAATATCACTAAGTAATTTTATTTACTTTCAAGATGCTCCATAGCCATATATATACCTATCATTGTTTTACTGTCTAAGATTTCTCCTTTTTTAATCATATTGGCTAACTTATCTATTTTTACTTTAGTTATTTCTATATACTCATCATCAGCAGGTTCTAATACATCCATAGATAAATCCATAGCTAAAAACAAATACATTTTCTCATTAGAAAAGCCAGGTGATGTATAAAACTCAGTTATATATTCTAATTTTTTAGCTTTAATTCCTGTTTCCTCTTTTAACTCCCTTATAGCTGTCTCTTTTGGTTCTTCATTAACTTCTAACTTTCCAGCTGGAATCTCCAATAAGTTGCTTTCTACTGCTTTCCTATATTGTCTTACTAAAATAATTTCATTGTCTTCTGTTATAGGAACTATAGCTACTGAACCAGGGTGCTCCACTATTTCTCTTTTAGAATATTTTTTATCTGGTAGTTCTACAGTATCTATTCTTAAGTTTAACATTTTACCCTTATATACATTTTCTGTCTTCATAGTTTTTTCTTCAAAATCCATCTCAACGTTCATTCCCTTCATTTAAAATTTGAACTGCTTTTTGACCAACAGCACCTAAAGTTAAAAAATATTCCTTGTCATCATGGAAGCCTCTACCCATAGTTGTTACTTTCATATTATAGGTTTTTAAAGCCTTTTCAATATTTTCACCTTTTTCATAGGTTAAATTATGTTTCTTATTAATATTATTTTCAGTAATTTGTCTTTTTAATATATTTAATTTATCCTCTTCAATAATTGGGAAAATAACATTAGCTGATGTTTTACAAACCTCACTTAATACTGTAATGGTATGGTGACTAATACCCCTATGTCTCTTTCTTTTATCACCAAAACTTATTCTAGGTACAGCCATTGGTAAACCTCCCAATGTATTAATACTGTCAATTATAGAACCTTGTTCTATTCCACTAAATCCATACTTTGTACCTGTACCTACTATTCCTGGCCCCATAGTAATAATGGTTACATCACTATTTAAAATTTCTTTTGCTGCAATTAATCCATTGTAAATATTTGTACACTCTAGATCACCACCAAAAGCATGACCAATAGTTATAGTTTTATTAATTATTCTTTTTTCCTTTAATTCTTCCACTGTACGACTAAAACTTATTGGTAATGCTCCTGCATCGGTCATAATATAATTTAGATTAATTGTTGGATCCAGCCACTTAATCATACAAGCAATAGGTGCAAGCATACTATGTAAGGTACCTACTATAAATATTGAGCCTTCTAAATTTTTAAAGTTTAAAAATTCTTCATGATAAGGACTATCTTCTTCTTCGGATGTTAAACATTTAATTTGTAATGGCGTATATCTTAATTTCATAATATGACCTTTACCCTCTGCTTTCTTGCTCTCATTACAATAATTATAAATAACATAATGATATCCGCCAGTACCTAAGGAAAGCTCTACAGCAGTTGTATTTACTATAACTATATCACCAACTTTTATTTTTCCTGTCAACTTTCTATAATTAACAGCTTTTTCTATATTATCATCAATCTCTAATTTTATCCAATCTACATCATTTTTTTCTATAACTTCAATTACAATTCCTTTCTTATAACTTATCAGTGAAATTACCTCCTATCTACCAATATTATCAATATATTTTAGTATCTTATTATTTTCTATTACTTCAGAAAAGGATATTTTTTCAGCAAGAATTTGCAGCATTATTAAAACAATTAAATATATAATTTTTATCTTTAAACCATGGCTTAGGACACAATATATGCCTAAAGTCAAACCTAAACTATTAGAACCTACATCGCCCATCATAGCTTTAGCTTTTATATCTACAGGTAAGTATCTCGTTAAAATACCATAAAAAGAAAAAATAATAAAATCAAAATAATGTGTTTTATCATTAGTCCCAAATAAAATAATAGATAGAAGTATAAAAACTTTTGAAGCTCTTCCAGGTCTTAAATCAAAGAGATTAATAAAGTTTATAAATAATGCTATTAATAATATATTTACTAATAAATCTAGAACATTATGAGAGACTAGGGCAGAAAATATTAATGCAGCTAAAAAGCCTACTCCAGCCTTAAGTCCTCCCGTAGTAAGTCTCCCTTTAAAAAAGGCAGAAATATGTCCTTTAAATCCTTTAATCGTTGTATCTCCAACTATATCATCAAATATTCCAACAAAACCTATCAATATAAACCCAACTAAATAGGCCATAATAACGCTTACATGATGTTCCTTAATTATAGAAAAAAGACTCACGGTCATAGTTTGAACAATAATAAATAGTATACCTAAACTTATAGGTATCTCTTCCTTTTTATAATTTAAAGCAGCACAATTACTATCTATAAGCATATTTAAGAAAAAAGGCATAGCTATAGTAGATAATATAAGACTTATTAAATAACTTCCTATATTTATTTTTAATAGTTCCATATATTCACCTTCTAATCCCTAACTTTATTAAAGTCCAAAGTATGTTTAAAAATTGCTTGCCTCTATGATAAAATCCTTTAATATCTCTTTCAGTTTCATCATGGGTCATATTTACATCTACCTCTTTAATACTATACCCTTTTCTCAATGTTTCTACTGTCATAGCTACTTCTATACCAAAAGTATCAGGTATATTGTTTATATCCTCTATTACCTCTCTTTTATAAACTCTCTGCCCAGATAAACCTGAATTGATCTCAGTTCCAGTATAATATTTAATACCATTTTTTGCAAGTTTTTTTACAAAACCAAATCCCCCTTTCTTTTTAGCAGGTGGGAACTTTGCAATAGTTACATCAACTTCACCATTAACAACTGGATCAATAAGTTTTTCTATTTCATAACTGCTTTTCCCCAAATCTCCATCAACTAAGGCTAAATATTCATATTCTAGATTTTTAATAGCTGATTTTATAGCATAACCTTTACCTGAGTTTTTCTCTAATTTTATAATGTTTACCCCTAATTGTTTAATAATATTATAAGTCTTGTCTGTAGATCCATCATCTACTACAATAATATTATCAATGGCATTTATTAACTTTAGCCCTTCAATTGTATCACTAATTTTATTTTCTTCATTATAAACCGGTACTACCGCAACAATTTTATCTTTTCTTTCCATAACTTTCTCTCCTTGTCCTATTCTGAAATATTACTGTCTAAATTAGGTAATAATTCTTCAGCACCAGGCTTTACTCCATAATTTCCAGGTCTGCCTTCCATAGATAATATTAATGCAGTCTTACCAATTGTGCTATCTACATTATCAACTGTAGATATACGGTAATCTTTGTATCCTTCAGTATAAGAATAATTTACCTTTTCCTTTTCTATTCCAATAATAGGAACCTCTAGTCCTTTTGCTACTTCTATAATATTTTTATCAATCTGGGAGATATTGTTTGACTCCTTACTTTCCGTTCCACCAGCAATAATTACAAAATCTATAGGTATATCATAATTTCCAACAAAATTTACAGCATCATTTTCTCTAAGCTTTTGCATCAATTCATTCTTTTCCCCTTTAATAATTCCTTCTGTTAAATTAATTACTCCACCTTCAATTAAATTATCTTTAATACTTTCACTCTCTGGTAAAGAATTGTTAATCTTTTCTAATAGTTCCTCGCTTAAATACCTATCTTTAATTGTGGTTATACTAGCTACATTTGCTCCAGCTAATTCTAAAGTTTTACCTATACCAGAGTATACATAATCATCATTTGTTTCTACAATGGCTACATTAATATTCTTTAACCTATCTTTAATTACAGATGAATAAATAGTCTCTATATAATCATTATATTTGTTGTTCTCCTTTTCTAACTCACTAACTTCTTCTTTTAAATCTTTATTTTCATCGTTTAAATAATCGAACTTTTCTTCTATTTTTGTAACAATATCATCTTTTTGCTCAATTAATAAATTATGAGCATCTAAAGTAAAACCTATATATATACCTATTCCTAGAGCTAAAAAAATTGCTGCAATAGTAACTACATAATATTTTATATTCGGACTCAAAATATCACTCCTTATAACCCAAACATTATTCTTAATCTAATTTTTATTAACTTCAAAAACTCCTGCATAGGTGGATACATTAAAGTTATAACCAAAATAGGAATTAAAGCCGCTAAACATAATCCTAATACATATTTTAATTTAAAATGTGCTTTATAAAGTTGATTTACACCTTTTGCATCAATTAATTTAGAGCCTACTTTCAATCTAACCAAAAATGTGCTTGCCATTCCTTTTCTGCCTTTTTCTAGAAAATCAATCATATTACTATGAGTACCTACAGCAACAATTAAATCTGCATTATTAGAAAAGGCAAGAAGTAATGCAATATCTTCACTAGTTCCTGGTGCTGGAAATACTACTGGTTCAATTCCTAGGCTTTTCACCCTATCAAGACCGGGAGCTTCCCCATTTGGATAAGCGTGGACAACTATTTCCTTTGTAGCTTTTAAACACTTATCACTAACACTATCCATATCACCAATAACTATATCAGGAGTATATCCAATTTCCAATAAGGCATCCCCTCCACCATCTACCCCTATCATTATAGGATCAACTTCGCTTATATAAGATTGAATTGCAGCTAAATCTCTCTTGAATCCCTTCCCTCTTACAACGACTAAAACATGTTTACCTTTTATTTTAGTCTTTATATTTGGCACATCAACCTTTCCTGTAACAAGACCTTTCTCCTTTTTTGCATATTCAAGGGTATTTTCTATAAATTTATCTAATTCTCTTTCTAAGTTTTCGTAGCCCTTATTAAGTAAGTTTTCAATTTTTTCTTTATCTAATAGTTGACAACTTCCTAATACTTCGTCACCACAAAACATTTTCCCATTTTCAATTTCTATTACTTCCCCTTCTTCTATATGGTGAAAAATCTCACTATCAGATACTTCATAAATAGGAATACCTGATTCTAAAAGGATTATAGGTCCTTGATTTGGGTATTTTCCACTAATAGTTGGCTCAGTATTAATTATTGCCTTTACTTTTTTTTCTACAAGGGAGGTGGCTGCAATTTCGTCTAAATCCTTATGGGCTATTAATGCAATATCACCAAGTTTCAATCGCTTTGTTAAATTTTTAGTTACCTTATCTTTTTTTACAACACCTTTAATGAACATAATATTCCTCCGATTTTTCTAGTTATACAATTCATCTTTTATAGCATTAAATAATTATTATAATCTCCCTAGTTTATTATAGCATAATATTTGTTCATGTTAAATTAAAGATTAGGAATTAAATATAGAAAACCTCATAAGTAAGAACTACTTACGAGGTCCTGATGCTACTAAATCAGTACTGTAATATTTCCTGTTCTAATCTGAGTTTGTCTGCCACCATGGCTATAAACTCGCTATTAGTAGGCTTACCTTTATCTGTATGAACAGTATATCCAAAGATATTATTTATAGTATCTATTTTACCTCTGCTCCAAGCAACTTCTATTGCATGTCTTATAGCTCTTTCAACCCTACTTGGAGTAGTACCATATTTCTTTGCAATATTTGGATATAGTTCTTTAGTAACAGCTCCTAATAGTTCAACATCGTCTATAACCAGAGATATTGCTTCTCTTAAATACTGATATCCTTTAATATGGGCAGGAACTCCTATTTCATGTATAATATTAGTTATTTTTGCCTCAACACTTACTTGATTTTCACCATTATTTATGGATTTTTTAGGAATATTAATATAATTTCGTTTTATTGGTTCTTCTTTGGCATTACCTGCTATTTCCCTTAGCCTTTTTATAAAAATATCAAAATCAAATGGTTTAACTACATAGTAATCTGCTCCCAATTTAATAGCTTTTTGAGTTATTTTATCTTGTCCTACTGCAGACAATACAATTACTTTAGGATATTTTTTAATCACCATGCTATTTAGCCTTTCTAATACTTCTAAACCATCTAAATGAGGCATTATAATATCTAATATTAAAACGTCCGGTTCCGCCTTAGGCATTTCTTCTAATGCTTCCAGCCCATCTTTTACTACCCCGATTACTTTAAAATCTTCATGCATGGATAAGTATTCGCATAAAATATCGGTAAAATCTTTGTTGTCATCCGCAATCAATACTGTTGTTTTTTCCAAAAAAATTACCCCCTGTTTAATATTTAATAATTACTCTCATTTATTCCTTTCGACAACGAAACCTTATTTCCTTTAATTCTACCATAATAGTTCCTTTTTTCTATTTTTTAATTTAATAGAAAAAGATAGGTAAATCTACCTATCTTCTTCTACATTACCAATTTTTTCACCCTTCCCCATACTTAACTGTTCCAACATCCACTCTATATAAAGACCATAACCTTTTGTAGGATCATTTACAAAGACATGGGTTACGGCTCCAATTATTTTATCATCTTGAATAATAGGACTACCACTCATTCCCTGTACTATGCCACCGGTTTTATTTAAAAGTTTTTCATCTGTTATCTTAATCACCATACTTTTAGATTCAGGTGAAAATTGCTGCTGCTTTTTTAAAATTTCTATTTCATATTTTTGAATTTTGTTATCATTTATTGTAGTTAATATATAAGCCTTACCTTCCTTTACTTCATCTCTAAATCCTATTGGTAAGGCTTCTGCTCTATTATTTTTTATAAATTCATCATTTAATTTTCCGTAAATACCAAAATTAGTATTCTCTTTTATATCTCCTACTGTATTTTCCGTCTCATAAAAGATTCCTTTTATTTCGCCAGGTTCCCCTTTTTTTCCCTGTTCAATATTTGCAATTTTAGCATCCATTATTTTACCATTTCTAACATTTAATAATTTTCCAGTATCAATATCTGTAATACCATGGCCTAAAGCTCCAAAGTTTTTGCTTTTTTCATCATAAAAAGTTAAGGTACCAATACCTGCAGTTTTATCTCTAACCCAAATTCCTAGTCTATAGCAGTTATCTTGAAGGCTTTGTACTGGCGTCACACTAGTTACAAAATTAGCTCCATTTCTTTCAATAGTTATTTTTATACTACTATCTTTTAAATCATTTAATAATTGAACTACATGTTCCGCATTTTTTACTTTCTCACCATTAATATCTATAATACTATCTCCTGCTTTAATTCCTGCAGTTCTTGCTGGATTATAGTTCTTTCCATCTATACCTATTATATCAGTAACAGCAACTACCAATACACCTTTTGTATTAAGGCTTACACCAATAGAATTACCTCCAAGAATCAGTTCCTGTCTATCTACTACATTAACATCTACATTTTTAACTGGAATAAAACCTAGTATATTTAAATTAAATTTTGCATTTCCTTCTTGATTAGCCACAATATTGTAAGACCTTTTTAGTTTAGACCTATTATTTAAGTTAAAGGTTGTTTCTAAAATTTTATTTTCTTTACCCCGATTTTTTAATCTAAAAGGAAATAATAATTCTAACTCTTTATCTTCCCCTTTAACTATTCTAATTTCTTTAGGACAATAAAAAATGCTAGCAATTTGTATCATATAAAAAAAAGCTATAATCAAAAAAAATATAGAAAATATTTTTCTATTTTTAAATTTCCTCAATAATAATCACACTCCCAATTGTCCCTTATGAAATATTCACCTCCCTAAAATATTGTTGCACATATAATTTGGCCTTATTTTATATTATTTATTCTCTAAAAATATTTATCAATTTACTAAGTATAATGTTTTTTTCCAAATAAATAAAAGCATCCTTTTTTAGGATGCTTTTATTTATTTTTAAATTTTTTTGACATTTTTAGCATTTCCTCTGCATGAAGCTTAGTAGTATTAGTTAAATCTACACCACCTAATAATCTAGACATTTCATTAATTCTTTCTTCATAACTTAATTTATTTACATTTGTTATAGTTTTACCTTCTTTAATAGTTTTATTAATAGAAAAATGTGTATCTGCCAAAGCAGCAATTTGTGGCAAATGAGAAATACAAATAATTTGACGTTTTTTTGAAATTTTGTTTATCTTTTCACCAACTATCTGTGCAGTTCTGCCACTTATTCCTGTATCTATTTCATCGAATATTAGACAGGGAACATTATCATAATCAGCTAAGATAGTCTTGAAAGCGAGCATTATCCTAGAAATTTCTCCCCCAGAAACAATTCTAGATAAAGGTTTTAATTCTTCACCTAAGTTAGTAGAAATTAAAAACTCAATTTTATCATAACCTTCTTTTGTAAAATAATCTTTTTTTTCAAAATTAACCTTTAAAACTACTTTTTGCATATTTAATTGACCTAATTCTTTTGAAATAGCTTCTTCTAATTTTTGACTAATTATTTTTCTCTCTCTTGATAAAATTTTGCAACTATCATTTAATTCTTTTTCTAACTCAGCTATTTGAATTTTAAGTTCTTGTATTTCATTATCATTATCTATTAATAAATTTAACCTTTCCCTTATTTTATTTTCATATTTAAAAATATCCTCTATAGTATTTCCATACTTTTTCTTCAATGTATTGATAATATCCATTCTATCCTCTAAATAAATCATTTTCTCTTCATCAAAGTTAATGCTTTCTATATATTGCATTAAGGTAATAGATACCTCTTGTAATTCATAGCTGAAATTTTCCAATGAATCACTAATTTCTTTTAGCTTTTTATCATATGTTTCTATATTATTCATTAAGGTGATACTATTGTTTAATTCATCTAAAACTGAAGAACGATTATAGTCATTTGAATTTAGAATATCTATTACTTCTCCAGCTGTAGAAGTAATTTCCTTTGTATTAGACATTTTTTTAAATTCATTTTCTACTTCTTTTTCCTCTTCAATAGATAAATTAGCACTATTTATTTCCTCTAGCTGGTATTTAAGTAAATCAATTTCTCTATCTCTTTCTATAGTATCCATAGATAAATTATTTACTTTCTTTTTTAACTCCATTAATTTTATGTATTTTTTTGATATATTTTCTTTTATTTTGTTAAAATTAGCATCACCAAAAGTATCCACTATTTTTATATGATTTTCAATATTCAATAATGATTGGTGTTGGTGTTGTCCATGAATGTCTATTAGATTTTCCGTAATTTTATTAAGCATAGATAAAGTAACAGTCCTACCATTTACCCTTGAAACACTTCTTCCCGTAGAAAAAATTTCCCTAGATAAAATTAAATAATTATCTTCCCCTAGGTCTATACCATATTCAATTAATCCTTGCCTAATTTCCATTGGTTTTTCCAAATAAAAAACACCTTCAATAACTGCTTTATGACTACCCGTTCTAATTAAATCCTTACTAGCTCTTTCCCCTAAAATTAGGCTTATGGCCTCAACAATAATAGATTTACCAGCACCAGTTTCACCAGTCAAAATATTGAAACCTTTAGTAAAATTAATATTTAAATTTTCTAATATTGCAAAATCTTTAATATTCAACTCAACAAGCATATGATACCTCCTTGGCTAATTGAGTAAAGTTTTTAACTTTTCAATAACCTTGTCCACATTATTGATATCATCTACAGCAACAAATAATGTATCATGGCCAGCAATAGTTCCAACTATACCTTTTAGCTCAAAACTATCTATGGCTAATCCACAAATCTGTGCTGCACCAGGTAAAGTACTAATAACTATAATATGTCCAGCTACCTCAAAATTAATTATAGAACTTTTAAGGACTTTCATCAATCTTTCTTTACTACTTTCCCTATTGTCCTCAATAGCTGAATATTTATAACGTCCATTATTGGTAATAACTTTTACTAAACCAAGTTCCTTGATATCCCTTGATATAGTAGCCTGAGTTATAGATATACCTATTTCCTCCAGATTCTCAGATAATTCTTCTTGAGTTTCTATTTCTTTATTATCTATTAATTCTAATATCTTTCTTTGTCTCGTATATTTTCTCATTTTTTCCTCCTTAATAAAAGAAATAACAAAAAATTATAATCTTTTATGAGCATTTTCAATTATTTCTTTTATTTGAAGCTCACTTAAAGTTACATCTAGATTAGTCTCTTTTACTAAATGAGCTAAAAATTCTATATTACCTGTAGCACCAGTAATTGGAGAATAAGTAAGGTTATCTAATTGTAAATTATTCTTACTACAAACATTCAATATTTTTTTTATTACTTCAAAATGGACTCCTTTGTCTTTAACTAAACCTTTTTTACCTACCTTTTCCCTACCAGCTTCAAATTGTGGCTTAATTAAAGCTACTATTTCCCCTTCTTTTTTTAACAAACTTTCAGCTACTGGCAATACTAACTTTAAGGATATAAAAGAAACATCAATAGAGATAAAATCAACTCTCTCTCCTATATCATCTTCTTTTACATATCTAATATTAGTCCGTTCTTTGACAACTACCCTATTATCATTACGTAATTTCCAATCTAGCTGTCCATATCCTACATCTATTGCATAAACTTTTTTTATTCCTTCTTTTAACATACAATCAGTAAACCCACCAGTTGATGCCCCAATATCTATAGCCGTTTTCCCCCTAAGTTCTATATTAAAACTATTTATAGCCTTTTCTAGTTTTAATCCTCCCCGACCAACGTAAGGAATTGGGTCCTTTTTTACAATTATTTTACTATCTATATCTATTTTTTCACCAGGCTTATCTATTCTATTTTCCCCAACAAAAACTACTCCTTCCATTATAACTCGTTTAGCCTTTTCTCTAGTACTATAAAAGCCTTTTTCAACTAATAGTACATCTATTCTTTTTTTCTTGTCCATAATATCTCTCCTGAAAACATAATCGTTTTAATCATTCTTTTTTTTGATATCTGGTAGTATATTTATATTAAACTTTGTTTCTAAGGTTTCAAAAAATTTTGCCACTCTAAAAATTATTTTTTCAGAATAAAAAATAGCAATTTCTTTTCCCAAAGCCTTTCCACCAACTGTTAAAGATGCAACTAATGCTGTAATAATAATACTTAACAATGTGCCATCTTTTATACTATATATATTTATTAATTTATATATAATGTTTGCCCCTACACCACCACTAATAATACCACTTATATCTCCAATTACATCATTACAAAAATTTGAAACTTGTCCAGCGTTTCTAATTAATTTTATAGCCTGTTTAGCTCCATCGACTCCATTAGCAGCCATTGAATGAAAAGGTTTTTCACTAGAAACCGTAACTGCTATTCCTATTATATCAAAAAATATTCCAATAAAAACTATAATTATAAGTATTAAAAATCCAAATAATATATCTAAATTAATCAACAATTTTTCAGTAATAAAGCTAAATAAAATTGCCATTAAAAAAGTCCAAAATGAAATTGATAATATCCATTTGATGTTATATGAGACCTTTTCTTTCCTTGCCATTTAATATATAACCTCCAAAAAAATTAATATAAAAAGCTGATAGCCTTATTATTATGCTATCAGCCTAATGAGTGGTGGTATGTTAGGTAAATCTTACGGCTTAAGGTCTAGCAGGATTTCCCAAATAAGAACTGTATGTCGCCATTACAGCGGTTTCCCTTTAATCTTATCCCTATTATGTCGCCATAAATAGAACTAGATTACCACTTAGTCCGCACTGTAATCCCTAATATACCTCCATATTTAGAACAGTCTAGGAGTTTTCCTCTACAGCCAGTTTATTCCCTAGCCTCTTTTGCAAAATAGGTTTCGACAATTATTATCATCTGCCTATTTCACTCAAGGCAGGCTACACTGAAAGCATGTTTTATTGCTTTTCAGGTTTATCTTATTATAAAATTTATAATAAGTCTCCACGAAGGTAGGGTCAACGCCCACATGCCATTGTGGATCGCCCCATCCTTCTTACTCCCTGTTATAGCCCCCAACTGGGCGTCGCAAGCTATAACAAGAAACTTCATCGATGTGCCCTTTGACGGATTTTTAGCCCCGCCTTCAAGAATAGCTGTGCTGACTAGAATACTGTACCACTCAGACTCAACAATATTATAACATAATAATTCTATGATTTCAATATGAAGAAAAACTGCTAATATTCTCGATTAATTAAATACCTTGCAAAGCTTTCTAAAAACCTTGTATCATGGCCTTTTAAATCTTCCAGTATCTTTATAGCCTTTAGACTTAATTCTCTTACCTTTTTTTCTGCTTCATTTTTTTTATAAAAGGATATATAAGTTGTTTTATTAGCTATTTTATCCTCTTCTAAATCTAATATATCATCTCTTATTTGGTAACCTAGACCAATAGCCAAACCAAATTCCCCTAAGCTTTTTATTTCCTTTTCATTACCTTTACCTATTATCCCCCCAGCAATAGCAGATGCCTTTATTAATGCCGCCGTTTTATTTTCATACATACAATGCAAAGTATCTATATTAATATTTTCATTTTCTGACTCTATATCTATTACTTGTCCTCCTATCATTCCATTTATACCAGCAGATTTTGCTATTACATCAAGGGCATATATATATCTTTCAAAATCTTCTTTAGAATTAGAATTTTTTATTATATAATTTATTGTTGATTCATATGCTAAATTTAACAATCCATCACCAGCTAAAATAGCCATTCCTTCGCCATATACTCTATGATTTGTCTTCTTTCCTCGTCTATAATCATCATTATCCATTGGAGGCAAATCATCATGTACAAGTGAATAAGTATGTATCATCTCCATTGCTAAAGCAAAAGGAATTGCATCTTTATAATCCCCTGTTAAAGCTTCACAACTTTTTAATAAAAGTACGGGACGTAATCTTTTGCCTCCAGTAAATAAACTATACTCCATAGATTCAATTACTGTTTTTTGGTAACCATTCTTGTTAATAAATAATTTATTCAATTCTTCATCTACTATATTTCCATAGGCCTCTAATTCTTGTTTTAAATCCATAACTTTAGCCTCCAGTTGAAAAATCCTCTTCTAATATATTATTTTCATCATCTTTTACCAATACCTTTATTTTATCATCAACTTTGTCTAAAATACTATTACAATATTTATATAATTCTATGCCTTCTTTAAAGTTATCTAAGGCTTCGTCTAAAGTAAGTTCTCCACCTTCCAACTTGCTAACTATCTTTTCCATCTTCTTAGTTGCCTCTTCATAGGACATATTTTCTAAACTCACTTTATAAACTCTCCTTCCTTAATATTTTCCACTTTTGCACTTATAATACCATCTTTTAAAATAATATTAACAAAATCGCCAGTTTTTATATCATAAATAGACTTTATTACCTTATCTTTATTATTTGTTCCTATACTGTACCCTCTTTCTAAGGACGATAAAGGACTTAATAAATTAAGTTTATTACCTATCTGCTTTAAATTGTTCTTATGAGTTTCAATTTGTATATTCATATTATAATTAAGTTCTTTGAATAAATAGTCTAGGGCTTGTCTGCTTTCATTTAATTTAGACATTGGATTATTATGTTCTAAGTCCTTTTTTAAGATAGTTAAGTAATTTTGTTTAAAATCTTTTATGTTTAGAAACTCGTGTAATAATTTATCATATATATTATCTACGTTCTCCTTTAAATTCTCCACCTTAGGGACTGCTAGTTCTGCAGCTGCCGATGGCGTAGGAGCCCTTAAATCACTAACAAAGTCTGCAATTGTGAAATCAGTCTCATGTCCCACAGCCGATATAACAGGAGTTTTCATGTTAAATATAGTTCTTGCCACTTCTTCATCATTAAATGCAAAAAGCTCTTCTATTGAACCACCACCTCGGCCAGTAATAATAAGATCTATATCCTCTCTATTATCTAAATATTTTAACCCTTCACAAATAGATTTTGGTGCTTCTTTACCTTGAACTAATGAAGGATATATAATTATATTTATTCCTGGGTTTCTTCTTCTAAGTACAGTTATAATATCTTTTATAGCCGCTCCAGTTAAAGATGTTACTACTCCTATAGTTTTTGGATAAAAAGGGATTTCCTTTTTTTCATCATCATTGAACATACCTTCGTTATTAAGTTTTTTCTTTAATTTTTCATATGCTATATATAGATCCCCTAATCCACTTTTTTTGATGCTTTTCACATATAATTGATAGTTACCATTTCTCTCATAAATAGAGACATACCCTGATACTATAACCTTCATGCCATCTTTTAGATCTAAATCTAAACATTTACTATTGTTTTTAAATAGTACACATTTTAGTCTTCCCTTTTCATCTTTTAGAGAAAAATACCTATGTCCGCTATAATGGTGGTTATAATTAGAAATCTCTCCTTCTACACTAACATTAGATAAAATAAAATCACTAGCAAATACTCTTTTAATATATTGATTTAGTTCACTAACTTTTAAAGGTTTTTCCTTCATTTTTTCACCTCCTATTAGTGTCCATCCTTGATTGTACCTAAGTAAGCTACCCCGACCCCGTTATCAGTACATAATTTATTATTAGTTAAAAATACATTAATACCTTTTTTTCTTAAATTACCCAAAAGATATTCCTTTATAATAGAATTAGATGCTACACCACCTATAAGAACAATAGTATTAATATTAGTTTTCTTGCATGTTCCTAATATAAGCTTTTCCAGCATTAAACCAATAGTGTAGAACATGGTTTTTATAATTTGTTCCTCACCATATTTCTCATGTTGTATTAAATTAATAAAAAAGTTTTCCATACCTGAAAAATTAGCCCAAGTACCTTTAGTCTTAATTGGATATTTTAAAGGGATAATAGAGCTATTCTTAGAAATTTCATCTAGCTTTTTCCCACAAGGAAACCTATATCCTAATTGTACCCCTATTCTATCTATTAATTGTCCAACACTTATATCTAAAGAACCACCAATAATGTCAATTTTAAAATTTTTTTCTTTATTATTAACTAATAAAACTTCCGTAGTACCACCAGAAAGATGGAAAGCTAAAAATTTGTCTTTATATATTAAATCATTACTCATCATTGCAGCTCCAATATGTCCTTCTTGATGGCTAAACTCTTTATAATGTAAGTTTAACATTTTAGCAATAATATATGCCTGTCCTTTTCCCACGACAAAAACAGGCATATATGAGTTCTTCGCATTTCTAGGTTTTGCACTGACAGAGACAGTATCTAATTTTTCAACATCTATATTTTCTGTTAAATCACCTATTATATCAGGTATATTATTCAAATGTTGAAAAACTGCATCCTGCTGTCTTAAACCTTTTTTTCTTGATTCAACTTTTAATACTTTTCTATTATCAAAAATAATATTTCTATCCTTATCTACAACGGCTATAGAAGTTGTATATGCACTTGTATCTATTCCCAAATAATATTTTTTCATTTCTTCATATCCTTACGCACAAAGCTCCCTAAGATACCATTAATGAATTTAGAGGACTCATCCGTGCTAAATTTTTTAGCAATTTCAATTGCTTCGTTTATAGAAACCTCTACAGGAATATCTTTTCTATATAGTAATTCATAAATTGAAATTCTTAAAATTGCTAAATCTATTTTAGCTAAACGATGTAAACGCCATCCCTTTATATAGTTTTCAATTTCTAAATCTATTTCTTCTAAATTGTTAAGAATAATATCTACAGCATGATTTATATATTCTATTTCATCTTTTTGAAAGTCATTTAGTTCTATGTATAGATCTGCAACTTCAGTTGTATAATTGTTATTCATATCCATCTGATATAATAGTTTCATAGTTTCTTCTCTAGCTAATTTTCTACCCATAGTACACTCCTTATTTTATAGAAAATAAATATTATTTAGTTACCTCTATTATGAGGCATTACCTTCTTTAAAATGTCGTTAAAGCTTTCCCTATCATCTGATATTTTGCCAATATAATAGCCCAGCCAAGTACAAATTCCAATAAATAAGGTTCTAAAAAAACCTATAATTAAAATAAAAATTCCTATAATTAAACCAATTATTGCCCCGATTGTTCTACCTTTTTTATCTCCTAAGCCCTGAAAAATTTTTAAGACTTTCTCTTTAATCACTTTCTAACACCTCTATTAATTATTTGACATTTCTTAATGGTGTTGTAACATCAGTTATTTGTACTTTTACATCATTTACCTTAGCACCAGTACAAGTTTCAACATGTTCTTTTATCTTACTTTGTAACTCTAAGGAAGTATTTGGAATATTTATCTCTGGAACTACTTCTCCTGTAATATATATTGATAAAATTCCTTCTTCAATTCTAACTCCAGTCCTAATATTACTAATACCAGAGAATTTATTGGATACACTTTCTACTAATCCTACAATAGTCTGAGAAGATACCTTTACCTCGCCATGGTCAGTATGCTTAATAAGATAACTATCTTTTTCCCTTATATTGTTAACTTTCAAAGCCAAAGTTAAAAATCTTATACTTACAATAAAAAAAGCAAGTCCAACAACTGAGTATATATAATTACCTTCCATAGTCCTTATATAATATAATATATTGTCTTCTGACAAGAAATTAATATTATTAAAAGGTAGCAAAATAAGCAATATAGAAATAACTGCCGAACAAATTGCAAACAATACTAATAATATTCTATCAAAAATGTTCATAGATTCTTATTACCTCCCAAAAATATTTAATTTTACCCTCTGTCAGGCAGAGGGTAAAATTTTTATTTAACTCTTGATTCCTCTTCAAGAACCGGTTCCTTAGGAATATTAACTCCTTGGACATGAACATTTGCTTCTATTACCTTTAAGCCGGTCATAGTTTCCACAGTCTCTTTTACATTTTCTTGAACTAAGGTAGCCACCTCTGTTATATTAGAACCATATTCTACAACAACATAAATATCAATGGCACTTTCCTTTTCTCCTACCTCTACTTTCACACCTTTAGAAAGGTTTTTCATACCTAACATTTCAGTTATTCCACCAGTAATTCCACCACTCATGCCTGCAACTCCATCTACTTCTGTTGCCGCAAGTCCTGCTATTATAGCAACAACTTCATTTGCTATTTTAATTGAACCATATTCAACACTTTTTCCCTTGTTTATATCTTCCATAATAATTATCCTCCTTCGTATTCATATGTACCCCAAACTCCTAGAATTATTATACCAAAGGCTTAGATCTTTTACAAACATTTCTAATCCTTTTTCATCACCTTTACCTGATTAGTATCTAGTTCTGTTTCACTTCTAACAATCTCTAAAATCTTAACAACATCTTGTTCAGTTAACTCATTGGTAGATACTACTATTCTAGCCTCCTCTTCTTTTAAAAATACTAGCACATCATCAAAACCCTTTGCTTTTATTAGTCCTTCAATATGAAGTTCCTTTTCTGACACATTACCTAATCTTATTATCTCCTTTTGGGCCTCTTTTCTTACCTCATTATCAGTTTTATCATTATTTACCACCTCGTTTAGCTTATCTATTAAATTGGCTCTTAATTTATCCCTAGATAGTCTGTGCTCAATAAAATAATTTTGTGAACCTAAACTACTTTTTCCACTTATTGTAGCTTCAATATTTGAATCTGCTTTTTCTGTTAAACTGGATACATTTTCATCTCCTTTTGAATCCACTACTTCTAATTGACTCTTTTTATCTTTTCCCTTTTCTTTTTCTTTTTTCTTCTCATCACCTTCTGACAATGTTTCTACTAATTCTTTCTCATCTGGATCTAATTTATTAGCCATTTCTGTTTCTTCATGATTTTGATAATCATTTGAAGCTTTTAATAAAGATTGTTGAGTAAGTTTATGGTTTATATAGCCAGTTAAAACTAACAACAATGTCAATACAATAATTATAGCAGGTTTTTTAATAGTAAACATAATATACCCCCTTTTAATTACTTGAATATATCTCAACTTTATTGCCAGGAATATCTAGCACCGTTTTTACAGCATGATATAATTTTTCTTGAACTTGTAAATCCTCTGCTCCATCTGCAACAACTATTACCCCCTTGACTTCAGGTTTAATTTCTTTAAGTACAATTAACGTACCTTCACCACCTTTAGTAACAACTTGAGATGTGGAGTCTTCTCGTAAAACTTCTCTGCTTCCTCCTTGAGAATCTTCTTCATTAGATGTTTCTTGGTTTTTAGTTGTATTAGTCGCTGGTACTTTTTCAGCTGTATCCTCAAGAGTTATCATCACATTGACTTCTCCTACGTTACTTATTTGACCTAATATATATTCAAGTTTTTTCTCTAGCATTTCAGCATAATCTTCTGTTTTAAATTCTAAATCATCATCAGGTAAATTATTTTTAATAAAGGGGTCCTTCTTATCTTTATTATCAAATAAAATACTAGATATGATTAGAAGTAATGCCCCTACTAATAATACTATTAGTAAACTTCTCATAAATTTCTTACTATTTTTTTCTTCTAAGAATAATTTAAACTTAGTGATCAAATTCATTTTAATCACCTTCCAATTGTTTATTTAAAAAAACTTCAATATTTTCTTTAGATATATCATAATTTTTTGAAATTATTTTTTTTATCTTTCCATCATCTTTGAAATCATTTTCAGATACTTTATTCTTTTTATCATCACTAATCTTTACTTCATTTATTTTTATTGAATTATCTTCTACTTTTTCAGATTCAATTTTCTCATTAGGATTAATAGTCAAGGCTATTCCAACTAACTCACCATAATTCGAGTCATCTGCATTATCTATAATAGTCAGATTAATATCAGTAATTTCATACCCTGTTTCCAATTTCACAGTTTCCTTAATCTTTTCTTCTAAATTTTCTTCATATAATTTAATCATTTGTTGATTATGTGAATTTAAAAAACTCTCATCCTCGTCATAATTCCAGCTTATGTTCTCTTTATATTTTTTCAAAAAATTCTGTTCCAAATTAATATTTCCCGATAAAATTTTTACAAAAGGATTAATAACTACAAATATTATTAAAAATCCAACTATGACATCTATATATTTTTTCATACTATTACTAGGTAACATCATCTGCAATGCAGTTATAAAAATAAACATTATAACTATATCAATTACCCAGCTCCTTAAAAAGCTTACTATTTCCATTTTTTCACCTACCTTAACATAAGAGTTGCATTTCCTGCTTCTATTATTATAGATATAGTTATAAAGAACATTGTTGCAACGGCTAATATACTAACTAATATTAACAATAAAGACTTACTTACCTCTTCAAAAAAACTAACTACATTTTTATCTGCTATTGGTTCAATAACCACCA